>NZ_JBNPLQ010000003.1:0-107935 GCF_050313575.1 Candidatus Pseudoscillospira sp. SGI.172
GCCGTAAGAGCTCCGCACCGCCAGGATCAGCTGGCGCAGAGGCTCGTAGAGGCCGCAGGCGGGGTCAACGGCATCGTAGTCCTTCACCTGGCCGCCCAAACGGACCTTGCACCGGCCGGAGCCGTCCCCGGCGGGGAGGAAACCCTCGTTCTCGCTGTTGAGGAAGTCCTCCTCCGACCAGAAGAGGGTGAATTTGTCCTGATAGGGCCGGCTGTCATAGGGGCAGAAGGTGGCGCAGTTGCCGCACTCGTTGCACATGCCGTCCACGTGGATGATCTGGGCGGCGGCCATGCCGGGGACGGCGACGGCGATATTGGCCCGGTTGGGACAGACGCTGGCGCAGGTCTCGCACACGGCGGCGCAGCCCAGGCAGCGCTCGCTCTCTGCGCAGGAGGAGCAGTCGGTGCACACCTCGCCCCGCTTGCTGCGGAGCTCTGCCCGGTCAAAGTCGGCGTTGGCCGCGGCAAAGCGGTCCGCCCCCGCGTCGGTGCCCAGGATGGCCTGACAGACGGCCAGGGCATCGGCCATGGCCTCCACGACGGTGGCGGGGCCCCGGCGGGCGTCGCCTGCGGCGTAGACGTTGGCCGCGCTGGTCTCCAGGCTTTCAGGGTTGACCACGGGCCTGCCTCTGCGGTCCAAGGCCAGGTCGCTGCGGCGGAAGAAGGCGGAGTCCACCCGCTCTCCCACGGCGGCCACCACCGTGTCGGCGGGGATCTCCCGGAGCTCGCCGGTCTCCGCCGGGGTGCGGCGGCCGGAGGCGTCCCGCTCGCCCAGCTTCATGACCTTGCAGGTCAGCCTGCCCTCCGCCAGGGCCATGGGAGCCAGCAGGGGCAGGAAATCCACCCCGTCCGCCTTGGCCAGCGCCAGCTCCTCTTCGTCGGCGGGCATGTTACGCTCGTCCCGGCGGTAGACCAGGGAGACGGTCTCCACCCCGGGCAGGCGCCTGGCGCAGCGGGCAGCGTCCATGGCGGTGTTGCCGCCCCCCACCACGACCACGTGTCTGCCCACGGCCATCTTCTCCGGAGCGGCCTTGGCCTGGCGCAGGAACTCCAGCGCGTCCAGCGCGCTCCCCTGCTCCAGCGCCAGCTCGCCCGGCATCCAGGCGCCGGTGGCGAGGATCACGTCGGTGAAGCCGGCCTGCTGAAGGGCTTCCACAGAGTCCACCGGGGCATTCAGCCGGATCTCGGCGCCCATGGCCTTCACCAGCTCTACGTCCCGATCGATGGCGCCGCCGGAGATGCGGAATTCGGGAATGACGTGGCGGACCACGCCGCCCAGGGCGCCGGTGCGCTCAAAGAGGGTGACCGGCACGCCGGCCCGGCCTAAGTAGTAGGCCGCCGCCAGACCGGCGGGGCCGCCGCCCACCACGGCCACCCGCTTGCCGGAGACCGGCGCGGCGGGCTTCAGAGAGGGCAGCAGCGCGGCAAAGCCATGCTCGGCAGCCTCCAGCTTGACCTGGCGGATGTGGAGGGACTCGTCGTAATTGCCCCGCATGCACTTGTCGGCACAGTGGTGGGGGCAGATGGTGCCGGTGATGAAGGGCAGGGCGTTGCGCTGGGTGATGACCTCCAGCGCCTCGGTCCACTTCCCCTCCCCCGCCAGCTTCAGGTAGGCGGGAATGTCCTGATGGATGGGGCAGCCGGAGCGGCAGGGGGCGGTGAAGCAGTCGATGAGGGGCACCTTTTCCGTGAGCTTTTTGCTGGGGATGGGCTTGATGGGCTTGCGCCGCTGGGGATCGGTGGGGATGGCCGCCACCAGGGCGTCCACCTTCGCCGCGTCCACGCCGGACCAGGGCTGGGAACCGCAGCCGGAGAGGATCCGGCCGATCTGGCAGAAGCGCTCGTAGCCCCCGGGCTTGAGGACGGTGGTGGCCATGGTGATGGGCCAGATACCCGCCTCAAAGAGGTCCTTGATATTGTGGGCGTCCGCGCCGCCGGAGTAGGAGATCCGCAGTTTTCCGCCGAACTCCTTCGTCAGCATCCCGGCCAGAGAGAGGGTCAGGGGGTAGAGGGAGCGGCCGGACATGTACATCTCCTGGCTGGGCAGCTCTCCCGCAGCCACATCCACGGGGAAGGTGTTGGTGAGCTTGACTCCGAACTCCAGCCCCCGCTCGGCGCACAGGGCCTGAAGGCGGCGGAACATGGGCAGGGCGTCGGCCATCTGAAGATCCTCCACAAAATGGTGGTCGTCAAAGACGATGTAATCGAAGCCCAGGGAATCCAGGGTCCTGCGGGCGAAGTCGTAGCCCAGGAGGGTGGGATTGCACTTGACGTAGGTGTTGAGCCCCTTCTCCGTGATGAGGTAGGTGGCGATGCGCTCGATCTCGTCGGGGGGACAGCCGTGGAGGGTGGACTCGGTGATGGAGCGGGAGACCACCGGGGTGATGGTGTTGACATAGGCGGCGTCCACATTTTGGAAGCGGTCCAGATGGGTCAGGGTCCAGTTCAGACATTCCGCCCAGACCTCGGAGCGGGAGGCGTCCTTCATCCCCTCGATGTAGGCGTCCACCTTGGGGCTCTGGATGCCCTTGAGGTCGTAGCCCACGGACATGTTGAACACAAAGCCGTCCGGATCGCCCAGGCCCAGCTCTTTGGCCAGCAGCTTGCAGGCAAACCAGGCCTTCACATACTCGGCATAGGCCTGGGGGACGGTGAGCTCGGTGGACCACTCGCAGTTGTAGCACTCATCGGCGGCGGTGATGCAGGGCTTTGCCACACACTTGGACAGCTCCTCGCCGTCCATGATCTGGACGGTCTTCAGCTCAAAGAACCGGCATCCCGCCACATAGGAGGCGATGAGGTTCTGGGCCAACTGTGTGTTGGGTCCGGCCGCGGGGCCGTAGGGGGATTCGATCTTCTCGGCAAAGAGGGGCAGGGCCTGTCCATCGGTGTGCCGGGGCATCTTGTCGGAGAGGACGCCGAAAATGGCGCCGTGGTCCCGGTGCTCGGTGAGCACCCAGTTCATCAGGTGGGAGAAGGAGATGGGGCGCATGATATCGCTCATGGAAAGAGACCTCCAATCTAAAAATCAAAGTGAGATGGCCAAAGGGCTCAGTAAGCGCGGTGGTTCAGCTCGCCCCACAGCTTTTTGGACTGCTCCAGGCAGAAGGCCCGGACGGCGGCCTCGTCGATGTCCACGAACTGGCGGTCCCGGTAGAGGAGCCTGCCGTTGATGATGGTGGTGGTGCAGTCGTGGCCCTGCATGCCAAAGAGCATGTGGCCGTCGATGTTCTCGTGGGAGAAGGGGGTGAAGTCGCGGTAGTCCATGACGATCACGTCGGCGGCGGCGCCGGGCCGGAGCACGCCCAGGGGCTTTTCAAAGTAGCGGGCGCCGATCTTGGCGTTGTTCTGGAAGAGCATCCCTGTGGCCTCGCCCCAGCCCGCATTGGGCATGCAGGCATTGTGGCGCTGGATGGTGAGCTCCGCCTTCAGGCTTTCCAGCATGTCGTGGGTGTAGGCGTCGGTGCCCAGACCGATGAGGATGCCCTTTTCGAACATCTTCAGCACGGGGGCGCAGCCCACCGCGTTGCCCATGTTGCTCTCGGGGTTGTTGACCACCATGGTGTCGGTTTCCCGGATGAGGTCCATCTCGGCGGGAGAGACGTGGATGCAGTGGCCCAGAATGGTCTTGGGACCCAGAATGCCGTTGTAGTAGAGCCGGTTCACCGAGCGGCAGCCGTAGTTCTCCCGGGAGTCGATGACGTCGTTCATCCCCTCGGAGACGTGGATGTGGAAGCCGGTCATCCCGTCGTTGGCCTTGACCATCTCTTCAAAGGTCTTGTCGGAGATGGTGAAGAGGGCGTGGCCGCCGAACATAGCCTTCATCATGTCAGAGTTTTTCTCCTTGCAGTGGCGGGCGAAGGCGGCGTTTTCCTCGATGGACTGCCGGGTCTTTTCCGCCCCGTCCCGCTCGGAGACCTCGTAGCACAGGCAGGCACGGATGCCCATCTTTTCGCACACCTCTTCGATGGCGAAGAGGGAGCCGGGGATCTCCCCGAAGCTGGCGTGGTGGTCGAAGATGGTGGTGACGCCGTCCCGGATGCACTCCAGGATGGTGGCGGCGGCACAGGCCCGGGTGCCGTCCAGAGTCAGGTGGCGGTCGATGTTCCACCAGGTGCCCTCCAGCACCTCCAGAAAGTTGGTGGGGTTGTTGCCCTCAATGGCCAGGCCCCGGGCCAGACCGGAATAGATGTGGGTGTGGGCGTTGATGAATCCGGGCATGATGACGCCGCCTTTGGCGTCCACAAATTGGGCCTTGGGATACTTGGCTTTCAGCGCGGCGGTAGACCCCACTTCCCGGATGACTTCACCCTCCATGGCCACGGCGCCGTCGGCCAGATAGGGCGTAGCGGGATCTCTCGTGATGACTCTTCCGTTTCCCAGCAGCAGCATGGTAATTCCTCCTTCATGTTGTTCCAAAGTGTCAAAAAAACACCCATTCCGGTGCGGAATGAGCGTCTCGTCGTCGGCAGGCGCGGCCGACGGGAGCGAGTCCTCATTCAGCCCGTGCGCAAAGCACTTCGTTGCAGCCATAACCGGGTATTCGGTTGTTTTTCGCGGGGGGAGAGCGGTCCCCCCCTCTTATCGCCCCTATCCTATCATATTTTTTGGGGAAAGGCAAGTCTGTTTTCACGCTTATTTTTTTTCAACCAAACAATTTTTCTTGAAATTACAAGCCGGTATGATATAATAGAACAAAAGTAAGATTCATGCCATTTTTGCGCTTACGCGACCAATTTCGCGGCCCGGAAAGGGCTCATATTTTGAGAAAGAGAAGGAGGGATCCGGATGTCGGAAGCTACATCCATGGAATTCCTGTTCCATCTGGCTAAGGGACTGGCCAGACAGTTTGGACCCAACTGCGAGGTGGTGGTTCACGACCTGGCCTCCAATGATGAGGACAGCTCCATCGTCGCCATCGAAAACGGACATGTTTCCGGGCGCAAACTGGGGGACGGACCGTCCCACATTGTGCTGGAGGCCCTGCGGGGAGACCCTGCGGCCCTAAAGGATCATTTTGGCTATCTCACCAAGACCAAGGACGGCAAGATCCTGAAGTCCAGCACGATCTTTATCCGGGACGACGATGAAAACCCCGTGGGGATCTTTTCCATCAACTACGATATCACCATGATGCTCTCTATGGAGGAGACTCTGCGTCAGTTCACTGCCGCCGAACAGAGTCAGAAGGAGCCGGAGCCCATTGCCCGAAACGTCTCCGACCTGCTGGACGAGCTGATCGACCAGAGCGTGAAGCTGGTGGGCAAGCCGGTGCCCCTGATGAGCAAGGACGACAAGGTGAAGGCCATTCGCTTCCTCAACGACACCGGGGCTTTCCTTATCACCAAGTCGGGAGACAAGGTGTGCAAATATTTCGGAATTTCCAAGTATACGCTTTACAGTTATATCGATGAGGCCAAGGAGAACTGACGCCGGCGTCAGCTTCTGGGAGGAAGAATAAAAAAACGGCCCGGACCCGAGGTCCGGGCCGTTTTTTATTTACTTCTGACGGAACTCCGCGTCAGTGGGGTCGTTGGTTGGATCATCGTCGGACAGGCGCTCCATCACGTCATCGGTCACGGCCGCAACGGCGGTCTGCTGGACTTTCTCCAGGTCGTCCGGGGGCAGGATCAGGTTGAGCGCAATGGCCACAAGGGTGGAGAGGACCACGGAAGAGGAGCCGAACACGGCGGTGACCCAGGTGGGGAAGCCGGCCAGGCAGCTGCTGCCCACCGTGGTGACGCCCACGCCCAGCGCCACAGACAGGCCCACCACGGTGGAATTGCGCATGGTGAAGGTCTGGGAGGTGATCATTCGAATGCCCGTCATGGTGATGGTGGCAAACACCGAGATGGTGGCGCCGCCGATGACACACTGGGGAATGGTGGTAAGCACTCCGGCAAACTTGGGGATGAAGCCGGCCACAAGAAGGACCAGCCCGGCGAAGGCAAAGACCATCTTGTTGACCACCCGGTTGACGGTGACGATGCCCACGTTCTGGCTGTAAGAGGCGGAGGGCAGGCCGCCGAAGAGGGAGCCCACTATGCTCATGACGCCCTGACCGATGATGCCGCCGGAGAGTTCCTTGTCGGTGGGCAGCCGGTCCAGGCCGCCCAGGGTGGTGGAGCTGAGGTCGCCGATGGTCTGCACAGAGTTGACGATATACATGATGGCCATGGAGACACAGGCGCTGATATTGAACTCAATGGGGAAACGGAAGGGGGCCGCCACTTGGAACCAGGGGGCGGCGGAGATGCCGGAGAAGTCTACCATGCCCAGGAACACAGCAAGGATATAGCCTACGATCATGCCCCAAAGAAGGCTGCCCAGTTTCCAGATGCCCTTGCCGAAGTTGTTGAGGATAAAGACTACAGCCAGGGTGACAAAGGCCACCAGCCAGTTTTTCATGGAGCCGAATTCTGCGCTGCCGGCCCCGCCGGCCATGTACTTCACTGCGGTGGGATAGAGAGACAGGCCGATGGTGAAGATCACGGTGCCGGTGACCAGGGGCGGGAAGAATTTGCGAATGGGCTTGACAAAAATGCCGAAGAGGATGGCAACGCATCCGCCCACCAGCTCCGCGCCCAGAATGGTTCCCAGGCCGAATTGGCCGCCGATGGCGGTGAGGGTTGGCACATAGGCGAAGCTGATACCCATCACCACAGGCAGACCGGAACCGATCCGCCCGAAAATGGGAAAGAGCTGCAGGAAGGTGGCCAGAGCCGTCAGGATGAGGGAGACCTGGATCATCAGGGTCCGGTCGTCTCCGGTGATCCCACAGGTGTTGCAGACGATGATGGCGGGAGTAATGACGCCCACGATCGCGGCCACAACGTGCTGGAGGCCCAGCGGGATCAGTTTTCCCGCCGGGGGGAGGCCGCGCATTTCAAATACGCTTCCAGGGGACTTTTGAACGGGAGTAGACATTTTCATCGCCTCACACAAAAATTTTTTATTACTAAACTTTATTTGTGCGTTTATCATACTTGTTTTTTTAACCGGATGCAAGGGGAAAATGGTTAGATGAAATGTAGAAAATAAAAACAAAACTTTATAAAAAACAACCAAAACAATCCGTTTAGTGGGGTTTATTTTTCCTCAATAAAAAAGGCGCTCCGTCCTTTGGGACGGAGCGCCTGAAACAGAAAGACCTGTTTACTTGACTGCGATGACCTCGATCTCCACGAGACCGCCCATGGGCAGAGCGCCCACCTGGAAGCAGGAGCGAGCGGGGACCTCGCCCTTGAAATAGCTGGCGTACACCGCGTTGAAAGCGGCGAAGTCCTTGATGTCGGCCAGCAGGCAGGTGGTCTTGACCACATCGGAGTAGTCCATGCCGGCTTCCTTCAAAATAGCGCCCAGGTTCTCCAGGGACTGCTTGGCCTGGCCCTCGATGCCCTCGGCCAGCTTACCGGTGGCGGGGATGAGGCCCAGCTGACCGGAGGTGTACAGGGTGTTGCCGCACTGCTTGGCCTGGCAATAGGGGCCGACGGCGGCGGGGGCATTCTGGGCGGCGATGGTCTTGTTCATTTCAAATTTCCTCCTTTGAAAATGTAAGATGCTTTAGCATCACGCCACATTCCATTATATCTGAAAATAAAAAAAATACAACCCATGAAACAGCTTTTCTTGACGGAAGAAAAAAGTGGGCGTACACTGATTCAGTTCTCTTTGCCCCGGCAAAGAAACGGGAAAAGGGAGGGAAAGGACATGGACAGTTTGATTTACAGCCTCACTGCCACAGTGCCGGTGTTCCTGGTCATTGTATTGGGATATGTGCTCCGGCAGATCGGCCTTCTGGACGGCGGCTTTGTCACGGTGTCCAATGCCTTTAATTTCCGGGTCACGCTGCCGGTGCTGCTCTTTTGTGACATGGCTGGCTCCCATCTGCGGGAGGAATTCGACGTCAGGCTGGTGCTGTTCTGCGCAACAGTGACCACGGTGATGTTTTTTGCCATCTGGTTTCTGGCCCGGCTGCTGCTGCGGGACAAGAGCCTGGTGGGGGCGTTTGTCCAGGCCTGCTGTCGCAGCAGCGTGGCGGTGCTGGGGGTGGCCTTTATCACCAATATCTATGGAAATGCAGGAATGGCGCCACAGATGATCCTGGGCAGCGTCCCTCTGTTCAATATTTACGCGGTGGCGGTGCTCGCTTTTGAGGGGGAGCATACCGGCTCGACCGGGGACAACCTGATCCGGGCCGCGATGGGAGCGGTCACAAACCCCATCATCATCGGTCTGGCGCTGGGGATGCTCGCCTCCCTTCTGGATCTCTCCTTCCCGCCGATGGTGAATAAAACCCTCGGCATGGTGGGTGGAATGGCGACGCCCCAGGCCCTGATCTGCATTGGGGCCGGATTTGAAGGGCGCAAGGCCGTCGCCAGGCTCAAACCCACCCTGGCCGCTACGGCGGTGAAGCTGATGGCACTCCCGGCGGTCTTTCTGCCGTTGGCGGTACTTCTGGGCTTCCGGGAACAGGCGCTGCTGGCTATTGTCATCATGCTGGGTTCTCCGGTCACCCCCAGCAGCTACGTGATGGCCAAAACGATGGGCGGCGATGATGTGCTGACCTCCAGCGCGATTGTGGCAACCACTCTGTTGTCGGCCTTCACGCTCACCTTCTGGATCTTCCTCTTTCGGCAGTTGGCTATCTGGGATAGCAAAAATGAGAAAATTTATTTTGCATAGAGAAAATATTTCTTATAATGAAAATTGGGACCGGCTGGAAAGCCGGTCCCAATTTTTGAGGGCTGTTCTTTACTTTTTCTTGGAGGCCAGACGCATCCGCTCGCCGTGGTCCAGCACCCGCTTGCGCAGACGCAGGTTTTCGGGAGTGACCTCCAGCAGCTCGTCGTCGGCCAGGAACTCCAGATCCTGCTCCAGGGACATCTGCCGGGGGGTGGTGAGACGCAGGGCGTCGTCAGAGCCGGAAGCCCGCATGTTGGTCAGCTGTTTTTTCTTGCAGACGTTGACCGAGATATCCTCCTGCTTGGGGCACTCGCCCACGATCATGCCGGCGTAGACGGGCACGCCCGCGCCGATGAAGAGCACACCGCGCTCCTGGGCGTTATAGAGGCCGTAAGTCACTGCCTCGCCGGTCTCGAAGGACACCAGAGAGCCGGTGCTCCGTCGGGCGATCTCCCCCTTCATGGGGGCGTAGTCCTCAAAGACGGAAGCCATAATGCCCTCGCCCTTGGTGGCGGTCAAAAACTCGTTGCGGTAGCCGAACAGGCCCCGGGAGGGCACCAGGAACTGGGCCTTCATCCGATTGCCGATGGGGGTCATATCCAGCAGGTCTGCCTTTCGGCGGCCGAGCGCCTCGATACAGGTGCCGATGGCGTCGGCAGGGACGTCCAGTACCAGCCGCTCGATGGGCTCGCACTTTGTGCCGTCGATTTCCCGGAAGAGGACGCGGGGGGGAGAGACCTGGAACTCGTAGCCCTCCCGGCGCATGGTCTCGATGAGGATGGACAGGGACATCTCGCCCCGGCCCGCCACGTTGAAGGAATCGGTGCTGTCGGTCTCGGTGACCTTCAGGGACACGTCCTTGAGCATTTCCCGCTGGAGTCTCTCCCGAATCTGGCGGGAGGTGACGAACTTGCCCTCCCGGCCGGCGAAGGGGGAGTCGTTGACCGAGAAGGTCATCTCCATGGTGGGAGCGGAGATCTTCACAAACTCGATGGGCTCCACCGCGGCGGGAGAGCAGATGGTGTCGCCGATGGTGATGTCGCCGATACCGCTCATGGCAATGATGTTGCCGGCGGTGGCGGAGTCGGTGGGCACCTTGGCCAGGCCGTCGAACTCATAAATGGCGGTGGCCTTGGCCTTTTTGGCCGGGGCGTCGGGGGCGTGGAAGTTGCACACGGCGATCTCGTCGTTCTGCTTCAGTGCGCCACGCTCGATCCGGCCGATGGCGATCCGGCCCACAAACTCGTTGTAGTCGATGGAGGAGACCAGCATCTGGAAGGGCTGGTCCACATCGGCCTCGGGAGCCGGGATATAATTCAGAATGGTGTCGAACAGCGGGGTCAGATCGGTGCCCGGCACGTCGGGGGAATAGCTGGCGGTGCCCTGCCGGCCGGAGCAGAACAGCGTGGGAGAGTCAAACTGCTCCTCGGTGGCGTTCAGATCCATCAGCAGCTCCAGCACCTCATCGCACACCTCGTGGATGCGCTGGTCGGGGCGGTCGATCTTGTTGACCACCACGATGACCCGGTGGCCCAGCTCCAGGGCCTTGCTCAGCACAAATCGGGTCTGAGGCATGGGACCCTCGGCGGCGTCCACCAGGAGGATGACGCCGTTGACCATTTTCAGAATGCGCTCCACCTCGCCGCCGAAGTCGGCGTGGCCCGGAGTGTCTACGATATTGATCTTCGTGTCCTTATAGTGGACGGCTGTGTTCTTTGCGAGAATGGTGATCCCCCGTTCCCGCTCCAGGTCCCCGGAGTCCATCACGCGGTCCACGGTGGCCTGGTTTTCCCGATAAATGCCGCCCTGCTTCAACATCTCGTCCACCAGGGTGGTTTTGCCATGGTCAACGTGGGCGATGATGGCGACGTTTCTCAAATGCTGATCCTGCAACTTCCTGCACCTCAAATCTTTCCGCTGGTCAAAAATTCATGATTTTCACATACAGCTTCGTATTATAACCCGCGAAAGGAAAAAAAGCAATGTGATTTACAGAAAAAGTAAGGACAGACGACAAATTTCTTTTCAAAAATGCCGTCTGCCCTCTTGCTTTCAGTCTGTTTTTTCAAAAGAAACGCGATAAAGCGCATTTCCCGGGAAACTGTCACAGGGGCAGGCCGGTGAGCCTTCGGCGGAGCAGGTCGAAGGCATGGCTGGCCGCCACGGTGCGCACCCGCTCCCGCGGCCCGGCGGCGTGGACGGTGCGGACGAAAACGCCGCCGTCCCAGGCCAGAGCCACATAGACCAGCCCCACCGGGTTGCCCCGGTCGTCCGGATCCGGCCCAGCCACTCCGGTGGCGGACACCGCCAGATCCGCCCCCAGAGCCCGCCGGGCCCCTTCGGCCATGGCCTCCGCCACTGGGGCGGACACTGCGCCGAATTGATCCAGCAGCTCCCGCGGTACCCCGAGAACGCCGTGCTTGACTTCATTGGTGTAGCTCACCACTCCGCCGTGAAAGACGGAGGAGGCCCCCGCCAGATCGGTGATGCGCTTGGCGATAAGGCCGCCGGTGCAGGATTCGGCACAGGCCAGGGAGAGGCCCTGGTCCTTTAAAAGGGCCAGGCAGACCTCTTCCAGGGAAGAGACGTCCACACCGTAGACCAGGGGGCCGAACCGGCTGCGCAGCTCCTCCTCCACCGGGGCGATGAGGGCTTGGGCGGCGGCGGGGTCGGGCGCCTTGGCGGTGATGCGCAGTTCCACCTCCCCCTCCTTGGCGTAGGGGGCCAGGGTGGGGTTTTTCATGGCGTTCATCTGATCCCGCAGCTGGAACTCCACCGCCGACTCCCCCATGCCGAAGATCCGCAGGGAGCGGTTGACGATGGCCCCGTCGGCCAGGCCGGCCAGATAGGGCACCGCCCGGGAGCGGAACATGGGCCCGCACTCGGAAGGGGGGCCGGGGAGCATGAGCACCCAAATGCCGTCCGCTTCAAAGCCGCAGCCGGGGGCGGTGCCCCGGTCGTTTTGGAAGGGGGTGCAGCCTTCGGGGAGATAGGCCTGCTGATAGTTGTTCTCCGTCATGGTCCTGCCGCTTTCCGGATGGAGCTTTTGGAAATAGGCCTCCATCCGCCGGGCTGCCTCGGGGTTGTAGACCAGTTTTTTCCCAAAGGCTTCGGCCAGGACGTTTTTCGTCAGGTCATCGCAGGTGGGGCCCAGGCCGCCGGTGGTGATGATGAGGTCGGCCCGGGTCTTGGCGATCTCCACGGCCTTTTTCAGCCGCTCCGGGTTATCGCCCACCACGGTGTGGTAGTAGACGTTGATGCCCAGGGCGGACAGCTCCCGGGAGAGGGTCTGGGCGTCGGTGTTGGCGATGTTGCCGAGGAGCAGCTCGGTGCCCACGGCGATGAGTTCGGCGGTATGAGACATAAGCAGGACTTCCTTTTTTTGTAAAGTGTGGTCGAAAAAAGAAAGAGAATCTCCGAAAAAGATCCACAGGCTGTGGATGAAAAATTACTCTGCCCCGATGCGAATGCGCTCGATGTTGTCCACGGCGTCCTTCACCATGGCTTCCACATCCAGCTTTTCCTCGGCGGCGGCGCACTCTTCCATGGTGGGCCTGAGCTTGGGGTGCTTGGGGGTAAAGACCGTGCAGCAGTCCTCATAGGGCAGGATGGAGGTCTCAAAGGTGCCGATCTTCCGGGAGATGCGGACGATTTCCTCCTTATCCATGCCCACCACGGGGCGGAAAATGGGCAGGGAGGTCACCGCGCCGGTGCACTGCATGGCCTCCATGGTCTGGCTGGCCACCTGGCCCAGGCTCTCGCCGGTGACGATGGCCCCCGCCCCAACGCGGCGGGCCACTTCGGCGGAGATGCGCATCATGAACCGGCGCATGAGGATGGTGAACAGCTCCTCGGGGCAGGAGCGGCGCAGCTCCTCCTGAATGGCCGTGAAGGGGACCACATGGACCACCAGCCGTCCCGTCCAGGGGGTCAGGAGCCTGGCCAGGTCCAGCACCTTCTGCTTGGCCTCCTCGGAGGTGTAGGGATAGGAGAAGAAGTGGACCATATCCAGACACAGGCCCCGCTTGGCCATCATCCAGGAGGCCACGGGGGAGTCGATCCCGCCGGAGAGCAGGCTCACGGCATGGCCGCCCATGCCCACGGGCAGGCCGCCCGCGCCCGGCTCGGTGTTGCCGTGGATGAAGGCCGCGTCGTCCCGGACCTCCACATAGACGGTGAGGTCGGGGTGGTGCATGTCGGCGGTGAGGTGGGGATAGGCGTCGTCCAGTTCTCCCCCGATGTACTGGGAGATCTGGATGGAGTTGAGGGGAAAGGCCTTGTCGGAGCGCTTGCTCTCTACCTTAAAGGTGCGTGCGGCGGCCAGCTGGGGGGCCAGGAAGTCCTTCACGGCGGCCAGCATCACGTCCTTGTCCTTCTCACAGGCGCGGCAGCGGCACACCCCCGCGGCGCCAAAGACCTTTTTCATGGCCTCGAAGGCCCCGTCCATGTCGCAGTCGTCGTTCAGGGGCTCCACGTAGGTGATGGACTGCTTGGTGGTGACCTGAAAGGAGCCCAGGGCGCGCAGCCGCCGCCTGGCGTTGGACATGAGCTTTTCTTCAAAGCTCCGGCGGTTCAAGCCCTTCAGGACCAGCTCGCCCAGTTTTAAAAGGATGATCTCATTCAATGGAAAAACCTCGCTTTTTTTAATATGGACGGATCGCATTGAAAATATGGGACAGGAAAAAATTTATCGGGTCAGCCAACCGCTGGAGCGGTATTGCAGCGCCTCGGCCAGATGGGCCGCCCGGAGGTCTCCGCCGCCGTCCAGATCGGCGATGGTGCGGGCCACCCGGAGGACGCGGTCATAGCTTCGGGCGGTGAGGCCCATGCGCTGGAAGGCGCTTTTGAGAAGGCCCTGACAGGCCTCGTCCAGCGGGCAGAATTCCTCCAGCTCCCCCCTGCCCATCTGGGCGTTGCAGGGCACGCCGCCGGGGCCGAACCGGCGGGCCTGGACGGCCCGGGCCGCGTCCACCCGGGCCTTGATGACGGCGGAGGATTCACCCGAGGGGCGCTCCGAGAGGGTGTCGAAATCGGGGGCGTCCACCTCCACGGTCAGATCCACCCGGTCCAGCAGTGGGCCGGAGATCTGGGACTGATACTTTTCCACGTCCCTGGGGGCGCATTTGCACCGCTGGTCATGGCCGTACCAGCCGCATTTGCAGGGGTTCATGGCGCACACCAGCATGAATCGGGCGGGAAAGACCTCGCTTCCGGACGCCCGGGTGATCTGCACCGTCCCCTCTTCCATGGGCTGGCGGAGCACCTCCAGCACGTCCTTGTGGAACTCGGGCAGCTCGTCCAGAAAGAGGACGCCCCGGTGGGCCAGAGAGATCTCCCCGGGGCGGATGAGGGGGACGCCGCCCCCCGCCATCCCCGCGGCCGAAATGGTGTGGTGAGGCGCACGAAAGGGCCGCCGGGTGAGCAGGGGGTGTTCCCGGGAGGTGAGGCCCAGCACCGAGTGGACCGCGGTGGCCTCCAGCGCCTCCCGCTCCGAAAGCTCCGGGAGAATGGAGGGAAGACGCCTTGCCAGCATGGATTTGCCGGAGCCCGGCGGGCCGATCATGAGCACGTTGTGTCCGCCGGCGGCCGCGATCTCCAGCGCCCGTTTGGCCTGCTCCTGGCCCTTCACTTCGGCAAAGTCCGGAAGCTCGCCCGATTCCCCGTCCGGCGTCCAGGCCGCCGCCGGAGAGAGGGGGGCCTCCCCCTTCAGGTGGGCCACCAGCTCACTCACATGGGCCACCGGGTAGACCGTGAGCCCCTTGGCCAGAGTGGCCTCCGGGGCGGCGTCGGCGGGGACGTAGAGAGTCTCGATCCCCGCCCGCCGGGCGGCCAGGGCCATGGGGAGCATCCCGGAGACGCTGCGCAGCGCGCCGGAGAGGGAGAGCTCCCCCAGAAAGGCGGCCTTTGGATCGGGGGGCGGGAGCTGCTCTCCCGCGGAGAGGATGCCCACCAAAATGGGGAGGTCGTAAATGGTGCCGCCCTTTTTGCGGTCGGCAGGGGCCAGATTCACCGTGATCCGGGAGACGGGAAAGGGGAAGCCGCAGTTTTTCACCGCCGCGCGCACCCGCTCCCGGGCCTCCTTGACCGCCGTGTCAGGCAGGCCCACAATTTCAAAGTTGGGCAGGCCCCGGGACAGATCGCACTCGGCGGTGACCTCGTAGCCCTCCACGCCATGGAGGCCCAGAGAGCGGACCTGGGTCATCATGGAGCATTCCCCCCTTTCGTTTTGGGGATATTGTACCATATTTTTTCCCCAAATGCTATTAAAATGACGAGGAAACAAGCCGCCCCCGGCGGCATGTCTGCGTCGCCGGGGGCGGCTGGGGAGAAGAATGGACTCATACCGTGCGGGGGAGAGGCTATCCAAGGAACATCTGGGTCCAATAGCGGCCCTTTGCCGCATATCCCACGCCGATCTGTGTGTACGAACTGCTCAGAATATTGGCCCGGTGCCCGCTGGAGTTCATCCAGGCCGTGACCACGGCCTGGGGGGTAGTCTGGCCGTAGGCGATGTTCTCTCCGGCGGTTCGGTAGGAGAGACCAAAAGCGCGGATCATTTCAAAGGGCGTGCCGTAGGTGGGACTGGTGTGGGAAAAATAGCGATTGTCTGCCATGTCCTGAGACTTGTAGCGGGCCACCCGGGAGAGCTCCCAGTTTGCCTTGAGCGCGCTCAGGCCGTTCTGGACGCGGATCTCGTTGACCAGACGGATGACCTCGGCCTCATAAGAGGAAACCGCGGCGTCGGGCTGGGGGATCGTGAGGACCTGCCCCGGATAGATCAGGTTCGGATCCTTGATCTGCGTGTTGGCGTGGATGATCTCGCTGGTGCCCACCTGATACTTGACGGCCAGCTTCCACATGGTGTCACCTGCCGCTACGGTGTGGGACAGGTCGGCCGCCGAGGCCGAAAGCCCGGCGGCGGCAACCAGGAAAAGTGCGATGCATGCACCGATCAGTTTTTTCACGCTGTACCTCCAAATCAAAAAATGGGGGCGGCTCCGCCCGTCGGGCGGGCCGCCCCGGGGTGACCGCGGGAACCGCTCAGCAGCCGAACCCGCACAGCTGGCACAGGATCTGCCAGAAAGAGCTGCAATCAAAACTGTACATCTGACTCACCGACCTCCCATCTTAATCATTTGTCTCTCGAGGACAAAATAGATTGTAACCGTTTTGTAACTATTTTTCAAATGCAATACTTTCCATAAAAATCAAAAAATTTTTGGGGCAAGGTCAAACGGCGTTGCACTCCCCGGCCGTCAGGCGGACAAACTCATCCATTTCCCGGGTTTTCCACTTGGCCTTGTGGTAAAAGATCTGCCGGTACATGGACACGTGCAGGTCGGTGACGTCCAGCACCGACAGCTTGCCCTGACGCACGCTCTCCTCCACGGCAAACCAGGGCAGAAAGGACAGCCCCCGGGTGGTCTCCAGCATCTTAATGATGAAGGAGACGTCGCTGATCTCCAGAAAGGGGGTGAGGACCTTGTCCCGAGTGGCCAGGTAGCGGTCCAGCACCCGGTGGTAGTTGGCCTCCCGCTCAGTGAGGAAAAAGGGCTTGTCCAGCAGGTCCTCCACCCGGAGGTTGCGCGCGCCCCCCAATTCCTGCCGGAAGTCGGCCGAGGCCACAAAGACCACCTCCTCCTTCTTCTCCATGAGCTTGTACCAGTTGTTGTTGTACCGGGGCTCGTCCAGGATGTAGATGAGGTCCAGTTCCCCCCGCTCCATCTTTTCGATGAGTTCCCCGGGGGAGCCGGTGGTGATGCGGATGCCCACCCGGGGGTGGTCGACCCGAAAGCGGTGGAGGACGGGGGGCAGAGAGGAAAAGCACAGAGAGTCGATGGCTCCGATGTGGAGTTGGCCGTGGAGTTCCTCCTCGTCCGCCACCGAGAGTCTGGCCCGATTGGCCTCGTAGAGCACGTCATAGGCTCCCGAGAGGAACCGCCGGCCCTGCCCGGTGAGGGCCACCCGCTTGCCCATGCGGTCAAACAGCCGGGTGTTCAGCTCCTCCTCCAGCAGCCGGATCTGTACCGTGACGGCCGACTGGGAATAGCCCAGACTCTCCGCCGCCTTGGAGAAGCTTTGGAACTGTGCCACCCGAATGAATGTGTTGAGCTGCCGGATCTCCATGGACCGGGCCTCCTTTTCTGGAATATTAGGGAAAGATGATATAAAATTTTTGAAATGATTCCATTCAATTTATGAATTTGATTCAATAGTGTGGACATGTTATACTAAAAAAACAGGGAAGTCAAGAGAAAATTGGGAATTATGGAATTAACGGAGGGAGTAACATGGAAAAAAAAGCATTCAAACTTGGCCTGCTGCCCAAACTCATCATCGCGATCATTTTGGGTATCCTGGTCGGACAGTTCATGCCGATCTGGTTCGCCCGGATCGTGGTGACTGCGTCCGGTATCTTCAGCACGTTCCTCAAATTCATCATCCCCCTGATGATCGTAGCCTACGTCACCATGGGGATCGCCGACCTGAAGAGCGGCGCAGGCAAGCTGCTCATCATTACGGTGGCCATCGCCTACGCCTCCACTCTGCTGGCGGGCTCCGCCTCCTATCTGGTGTCCTCCACGCTCTTCCCCCACTTTATGAGCGAGGGGGCCCTGGACCAGATCGCGGCCACTGCGGGCAGCTCCCTGGACAGCTACCTGAGCATCTCCATCCCTCCCCTGCTGGATACCCTGTCCGCCGTGGTGCTGGCCTTTGTCCTGGGCCTGTGCCTGTCCCTGATGCGGGGCAAGACCATCGGCAGCACTCTCTATGACGGGATGAAGGATTTCTCCGGTATTATCGACAAGGTTCTCAACTCCGTCATCATCCCCCTGCTGCCTCTCTACATCTGCGGCACCTTTACCGACATGACCAAGTCCGGCAAGACCTTCGCCATTCTCAGCATCCTCTGGAAGGTGTTCCTGGTGGTCATCGCCATGCACCTCATCTGCATCTTCATCCAGTTCCTGGTGGCGGGCGCCATCAGCAAGAAGAATCCCTTCACTCTCATCAAGAACCAGATCCCCGGCTATGCCACCGCCATCGGCACCCAGTCCTCCGCCGCCACCATCCCGGTCAACCTCAAGTGCGCCGAGGCCGACGGCATCTCCGAGCAGATCCGCAACTTTGTGGTGCCTCTGTGCGCCAACATCCACATGGCCGGGTCCATGATCACCATCACCGCCTGCGCCACCGCCGTGTGCCTGATGAACCAGCTGCCCATCAGCCTGATGACCGTGGTGCCCTTCATCATGACGCTGGGCGTTGCCATGGTGGCCTCCCCCGGCGCCCCCGGCGGCTCCATCATGACCGCCCTGCCCTTCCTCTACATGATCTTCGGCCGTGAGGCCGGTGACCCCAACGGCCCGATCTGTGCCCTGATGGTTGCGCTGTACATCACCCAGGACTCCTTCGGTACCGCCTGCAACGTCTCCGGCGACA
Source organism: Candidatus Pseudoscillospira sp. SGI.172 (assembly GCF_050313575.1). Taxonomy (NCBI): domain Bacteria; kingdom Bacillati; phylum Bacillota; class Clostridia; genus Candidatus Pseudoscillospira; species Candidatus Pseudoscillospira sp. SGI.172. Next base: position 18,129 of record NZ_JBNPLQ010000003.1, read on the forward strand.
ACGCCATCGGCGTCATTGTGGACACCATCTATCGGAAGTTTATCGTGAAAAAGGACACCGTGGAGGCGTAAGGAGCATTTATGGCATTTATCAGCGTTTTCGATGTGCTGGGGCCCAACATGATCGGCCCCTCCAGCTCCCATACGGCGGGCGCGGCGGTCATTGCCTATTTGGCGCAGAAGATGATCGCCCCCCCGCTCAAGCAGGTGGAGTTCACCCTGTACGGCTCTTTTGCCAAGACCTACCGGGGCCACGGCACCGACCGGGCCCTGCTGGGCGGCATCATGGGCTTTTCCACCGACGATACCCGGATCCGGGACTCCTTTCGGATCGCCGGGGAGCGGGGGCTGAGCTACTGCTTCACGCCCAATGAGACCGAGACGGAGGTCCATCCCAACACCGTGGATATCCGCATGGAAAACACCGCCGGACGGGTCATGACCGTGCGGGGCGAGTCTCTGGGCGGCGGCAAGGTGCGCATCGTGCGCATCAACGGCGTCAAGGTGGACTTCACCGGAGAGTACAGCGCGGTCATTGTTGTCCACCAGGACAAGCCCGGCGTGGCCGCCCACATCACCAAGGTGATCAGCGACCGCAATGTGAACATCGCCTTCATGCGGCTGTTTCGGGAGGCCAAGGGGCATACCGCCTACACCATCGTGGAGTCGGACGACCGACTGCCGGAGGAGATCGCCGAGACCCTCTGGGAAAACCCGAATATTCACGATGTGATGATCGTGCAGCCGTAAGGGGGGAGAGAGCATGGATTTCAAATCAGCCAGAGAGCTGCTGGAAGTTTGCAAGACCGAACACTGCTCCATCTCCGCGGCCATGCGCCGCCGGGAGTGCGAGCTGGGCGAGACCACTGTGGATGTGGTGGATCACCGCATGGGACGGGCGCTGGAGATCATGCGCGCTTCCGCCGTCCAGCCCATCAAGACCCCGGGCAAGTCCATGGGCGGGCTCATCGGCGGGGAGGCCAAGAAACTTTCCGTCCACAGTGCCAAGGGGAAGAGCATCTGCGGGGACGTGCTGGGGAAGGCTATGACCTATGCCATGGCCGTGCTGGAGGTCAACGCCTCCATGGGCCTCATCGTGGCTGCCCCCACCGCCGGTTCAGCGGGTGTGGTGCCCGGGCTGCTGCTGGCCCTGCAGGAGTGCTACCACATCTCCGACGACCGGCTGGTGGACGCTTTGTTCAACGCCGGAGCCGTGGGATACCTGGCCATGCGCAACGCCACTGTGGCAGGAGCCGTGGGCGGCTGTCAGGCCGAGGTGGGCGTGGCCTCCGCCATGGCGGCCTCCGCTGCGGTGGAGCTCATGGGGGGCGAGCCCGAGCAGTGCCTGGACGCGGCCTCCACCGTTTTGATGAACATGCTGGGCCTGGTGTGCGACCCCGTGGGCGGGCTGGTGGAGTACCCCTGCCAGAACCGGAACGCCGCCGGCGTGGCCAACGCCCTCATTGCCGCCGAACTTTCCCTGAGCGGGGTGAGCCAGCTCATTCCCTTCGATGAGATGCTGGAGACCATGTACACCGTGGGCAAACGCCTGCCCGCCGAGCTGCGGGAGACCGCTCTGGGCGGCTGCGCCACTGCCCCCTCCGCCTGCAGCCGCTGCGGGATCGGCGGGGAGATGGGGTGCGCAGGCGCCAAGACCGCCCGGAAGAGCAAGTAAGGCTGTCCGGCTTTCGGAGGACTTCCGCGAGATCAAAGCAAGAGAAAAACGGTCCTGAGCGCTCCAAACGGCGCTCAGGACCGTTTTTTGCCTGCCGCCCCGGATATTCTTTTTTGCCCGCCCCGCGCCGGGGCGCCGGAGAGAAGCGGGGGCGGCGCGCGCTCCGCAATTATGCGAAGGGGGCTTGCTCTGCCTCAAAAGCCTGTTATAATGATATCTGCGGAAATGAGCCGGGGCGCCTCTGCCTCTGCGCGCTTTCGCGGAAAACAAGTCCGGGAGGGACTGATTATGAAACTTTTGCTCCACATCTGCTGCGCACCCTGCTCGGTGGCCTGCGTCAAGAAGCTTCGGGAGGAGGGCATTGAGCCGGTGGGCTTTTGGTACAACCCCAACATCCACCCCTTTACCGAATACCGCGCCCGGCGCAACTGCCTGAGCGACTACGCCAAATCGATCGGGCTGGAGCTGGTGACGGAGGATGAGTACGGCCTGCGCCCCTTTGTGAAGGCGGTGTGCGGCGACATTGACCGCCGCTGCGGCTACTGCTATGCCTGCCGTCTGGCCGAGACTGCCCGATATGCCGCAGAGCACGGATTCGATGCGTTCTGTACGACCCTTACCGTCAGTCCTTACCAGAACACTCCGCTTATTTTTGAGACGGGAGAGAAGCTGGCGGCCCAGTACGGGGTGAAATTTGCTCCCTACGACTTCTCCCCGCGCTTTCGGGAGGGGCAGGCGGAAGCCCGGGAGCTGGGACTCTACATGCAGAAGTACTGCGGCTGTATCTTCAGCGAGGAGGACCGGTACTGCAAAAAAAAGAAAAAAGCCCAAAGTGAATGAAGGCCGTCTCTGTTGGCCCGTCGGAGGCAGACAGGTACTGGAGACAGCGTGTGTTTCCATCGTTTGGGGGATGCCGGAAGGAAAAAGCCCGCGGGACATCTTTTAAGATGTCCCGCGGGCTTTTTCCGTGTTTGAAAGGATCTCCAGATTACATACCCATCAGCCGCAGCAGCTCGTCCAGCAGCTGATGGGCAGCCTCGGTTTTGGACATCAGGGGGAGAGGGATGACCGCATCCGCGGTGAGAAACGTGAGCAGGTTGGTGGAGGTTCCAAACCCTGCGCCCTCCTCCCTGAGGTTGTTGGCGGCGATCAGATCCACCCGCTTTTTCTCCAGCTTCTCCCGGGAGTGCTCCAGCAGGTCCGCCGTCTCCATGGAGAACCCGCACAGCACCTGCCCGTCCCGCTTGTGTGCCCCCAGCCAGGCCAGAATATCGTCCGTCCGCTCCAGAGGAAGGGACAGGTCCGTCCCGGACCGCGTCTTTTTGATCTTGTTCTCCGCCACGGTCGCCGGGCGGTAGTCCGCCACGGCAGCGGCCTTGACGATCAGGTCCATCTCTGCGCTGCGGGCAGTGACCGCCTCAAACATCTGGCGGGCAGAAGTCACCTCCACCACCTCCGCCATATAGGGCGGCCGGGGCAGCTCCGTGGGGCCGGTGACCAGGGTTACATCCGCCCCGCGGGCGGCGGCGGCACGGGCCACGGCATAGCCCATCCGCCCGGTGGAGAGGTTGGTGAGGTACCGCACCGGGTCCAGGGCCTCCCGGGTGGGGCCTGCGGTCACCAGTACCTTCAGGCCGGTCATATCCTTCCGATGGGTAAGCGCGTGGAGAACGGCTTCCAGCAGCCGCTCGGGGTCGGGCAGTTTGCCCTTGCCCGTCGCGCCGCAGGCCAGCCGTCCGCTGACAGGTTCGATGATCTCCCATCCGTATCTCCGGAGCGCATCCAGATTGTCCTGCGTTACCGCATTTTCGTACATTCTGGTGTTCATGGCCGGCGCGGCGAGTTTGGGGCAGTCGCAGGCCAGCACCGTGGTGGTCAGCATATCATCGGCCAGCCCGTGGGCCAGCTTGGCCAGAACATTGGCGGTGGCGGGAGCGATGAGCACCAGATCCGCCTGGTCGGCCAGCGCGATGTGCTCGATTTCCCACGGCCGGTCCCGGTCAAAGGTATCCACCGCCACCGGATTGCCCGTGAGAGATTCAAAGGTCAGGGGCGCAATGAACTCCGTGGCGTTCTTTGTCATGAGCACACGGACCTTGCAGTGCTGCTTGACCAGGGCGGAGGCCAGCTCCGCCGCCTTGTAGCAGGCGATCCCGCCCGTTACTCCCAATAGTACGGTTTTTCCGCTCAACATGATGATCCACTCCGTTTTCCGCAGCTTTGTCGAATAGAGTATAACAAAAAAGCGCCGGGAAGTAAATAAGTTCCGTGTTATGGCTTGCACTTCCAATTCGCTTTTTATATAATGTGGTTTGGCCAGGCCGGCTTGGGAGCCGCTGTACCCGTTCGGGACGGCAGGCCCCCGGTGAAGCCGACGTCCGGCCGCCCGGAGCGATGGGAAAACCCGCGGAGCCCCGCGGCGTTTGCGCCTCGCTCTCAAATATGCGCTGTATCCCCCAGAGGGAACGGCAGCAGGAGGTAGTAAAAATGAACCACGCGCGCAACCGGAGCAGCCAGACCCGTGAACTGGTGCTGCTCGCCATGTTCTCCGGCATCCTCTTTCTCCTGGCGTTTACCCCCATCGGCCTGATCGACCTGCCGCTGATCAAGGCCACCATCCTTCACGTGCCCGTTATCATCGGCTCGATCCTGCTGGGACCTAAAAAGGGTGCGTTCCTCGGCTTTGTGTTCGGGCTGACCAGCATCCTCAAAAACACGATGGTCCCCAGCGCCCTTTCCTTCGCCTTCTCGCCCTTCATCCCGGTCCCCGGCCTGGACCATGGGAGCCCATGGGCGCTGGTCATCTGTTTTGTGCCCCGCATTCTGGTGGGGGTGACGCCCTGGCTGGTGTTCCAGGGGGCAAAGCAGCTCTTCGGATCGAAGAGCGCCGCGGGCCGGGCCTCCGGGATGGCTTTTGCCGCTGTGGCCGGAGCCTTTACCAATACCATTCTGGTCATGGGATTGATCTTCCTGGTGTTTCGCCAGGCCTATGCCGTGATGAAGGGCATTCCCGTGGACGCCGTGCTCGGCGTGATCCTGGGTATCGTGGGGGCCAACGGCCTGCCCGAGGCCGTTGTGGCGGCCGTCATCACTCCCGCCGTGTGCATGCCCCTGGCCCAGGTCCTGAAGCTGGGCGGAAAGAGCCCCAGCGCGGGGGCCGAGGTCTGAGCATGATCCTCGCCGTTGATATCGGAAATTCCAACGTGGTGCTGGGCGGCTTTGATGCCGGGAAGGAGCCGGTGTTTGTCCGGCGGCTGCCCAGCCGCCGCGACTGGGACGGCATCAGGTGGCACCGGGAGATGGAGAACCTGCTGGACGGCTGCGGCGAGCCGGAGGGCTGCATCCTCTCCTCGGTGGCTCCCGAGCTTACCGCGCGGATCGAGCCTGCCCTCGCCTCCCTGACGGGCCGGCGTGTCCTGACAGTCTGCCCCGATCTGGACGACGGCCTGGTGCTGGTGGGCTACGACCGGAAGGGTCTGGGCAACGACCGTGTGGCGGATGCCGTCGCGGCCCTCGCGCAGTACCAGCCGCCGCTGGCCGTCTTTGACCTGGGCACGGCCACCACCCTGTCCGTTCTGGACGGGGAAGGACGCTTTCTGGGCGGTATGATTTTGCCCGGCGTGCAGTCCTCGGTCAACGCGCTCACCGCCCAGGCGTCCCAGCTGCCGAAGATCCGGCTGGAGCCTCCCCGGGCGCTGCTGGGAACGGACGCCGTCTCCTGCATGCTGAGCGGGGCCGTCTTTGGAACGGCGGCGCAGATCGACGGGCTGTCCGCGCGGATTGAGGAACATTTGGGGCGTCCGGTCACCGCCGTGGTCACCGGCGGTCTGAGCCGCCTGGTCTGCCCCCACTGCCGCAGACCGCTTCAATATGACGAGCATCTGCTTTTGAAGGGACTGCGGTATTTGTACGACCGGGCTCGGAAAAATGGAAGAGACGCTGTCTGACGGCGTATTCAAACAGAGCGGGCGGATCCGCCTGCTCTGTTTTTTGACCGGCGTATTTTGGGCGGCGACCGGGATCGCTTTTATCACCCGGGCCGGTCTGGGCACATCTCCCATCTCCGGCGTCTCCTTCGTGCTCACCCCGTCCCCATGGGGGTATACACGGTTGCCTTCAGCATGGTCTTTCTGCCGCGATGGGCTGTATCCTGCCCGAGAAAGCGGCTTCGTCACGTTTTCGACAGTCTCAAATCAGGGCATCACCGTTTTTGAACGGTGATGCCCTGATTTCGTGTTATGCTCATAATCTTATGAAAGATCAGAGTTCAGTCATTCTTCTCTATGCCCAAAACCTCATATCAATTTCATTATAACGGCAGGAAATAGTGGTTACCACCACAGCCGGGCCGTGACGAGATACGTCATCGTATAACAACCTTGCCGGGTGGGATCCAAAACCCTCAAAGGACGAAAGGCGGCAGCTATGAAAACCATCACAGCTGCCGCCTTTCGAAATATCTTTATTAGGCTGAGGCTTGCAAAGCACTCCGTTTTTGGGAGGTGGTCAGACGTGCGGTCATGAGGCGCGTTTTCCGTGACAGGCCCACAGAAGGGCCCCCAGTCCCGCACCGCCCAGAATGTTGCCCAGAGTCACCGGCAGGAGGTTGTGCAGGAGGAAGCTGCCCCAGGTAAGAGCAGAGACGTCCACCCCCGCCTCCAGCGTCAGCCGGGCGTAGCGGGGGACGGAGAGCGCGAAGATCCCCGCCGGGACGTAATACATATTGGCCACGCAGTGCTCAAAGCCGCAGAGGACGAACACGCACACCGGCACAAAGGCCCCCACCGCCCGGCCGGACACGTCCTTGGCGCACAGGGAGCACATCACCCCCGCGCAGACCAGAATGTTGCAGAGAACGCCCAGCACCACGGCGTTTCCACAGGGAAGAGCACACTTGGCCGCCGCCGTCTTGACGGTGTATACCGCCAGAGCGCCCCCGGAATAATCCAGCTGTCCGCAGAAGGCGCAGGCGGCAGCCAGAGCCAGCGCTCCCCCGAAATTCCCCAGATAGACCAGACCCCAGCTGCGGAGCATCCCGCCCGGGGAGGCTTTCCGCTCCAGGACCGAGATGGAGATCAGGCAGTTCCCGGTGAACAACTCTGCGCCGGTGAGGATGACCATGATGAGCCCGAACGGAAAGAGAAATCCACAGATGATCCGGGCCGCGGAGACGTTGGCGATGGTGTGGGCCGCTGTGTTGGTCACCGCACCGCCCAGCGCGATAAAGAGCCCTGCCAAAGCCCCCAGCAGGAGCAGACGAAGCGCGGGAGTTTGGGTCTTGCGCGCGCCAATGGCCGCATAGCTGTCCACAAATTCCGAGGGAGAGAGCACAAAAACCACCCTTTCTCGACAAAAGATACCCATAAGGGTATCATTGGGAAAAAGGGATGTCAAGGCGGGGGAGGGGGGCTTCCTTTATTCTGTGGACCTGTCCAAAACCGGAGCGTTTTCTCCCCGTTCCACTGGGCCCTTTGGCGAAAGAAAGGGGGGCGTTACAGGTCTCCGGCGAACGCTCCCGCCCAGTTGCCGTTTTGGAACACCGGCGTCTCGCTGCCGTCGGCGGCGATGCCGGTGATGGTGAGGTCGGCGGTGCCGATCATAAAGTCCACATGGGTGGCGGAGAGATTGATGTGGTGGGCGGCGAGGGCCGTCTCGTCCATCTCCAGACCATCCTCCACGCACTCGGGGAAACCCTTGCCCAGCGCCAGGTGGCAGGCGGCGTTCTCATCGTAGAGGGTGGAGTAGAAGAGGATGCCGCTCTGGGCGATGGGGGAGGCGTGGGGCACCAGGGCCACCTCGCCCAGGTGACGGCCCCCCTCGTCGGTGTCCAGGATGCTCTTCAGACGGTCCAGCCCGGTTTTCGCGCCGCAGTCCACGGCCACGCCCCCCTCGAATTTGATCCAGAAGTCCTCGATCATCCCGCCCCGGTAGTTGAGGGGAAGGGCCGAGTGGACCACGCCGTCGGCCCGGTCCCGGTGGGGGGAGGTGAAGATCTCCTCGGTGGGCATGTTGGGGAAAAACCAGGTGCCGTCCACCGTCTCCGCACCCCCGCCCGCCCAGATATGGCCGGGATTCATCCCCACGGTGAAGTCGGTGCCGTTGGAGGAGGTGTACCGCAGGGCGTCGAACTGCTTCTCGTTGAGCAGCTTGATCCGGGCCTGGAAGGCGGCGGAGTGGTCGGCCCAGGCCGCCGCCGGGTCGGCCCCGTCGGCCCGGGCGGTGTAGAGGATGGCGTCCCACAGCTTCTCCACGGCCTCGGACTCCGAACAGCCGGGGAAGACCTTTTTGGCCCAGGCAGGGGTGGACACGCCCGCAATGCACCAGACGTTGCGGCCCAGATCCATGCCGTCGTAAAAGGCCTTGCAGTCCCGGTGGGAGGCGCGGGACCAGGCGGTGAACCGGGCGGGATCGATACCCGCCATGCCGTCGGGGTCGTCCCCGTCCAGGGTGAGGATGGCGGCCCCCCGCCCCGCCGCGCCGTTGAGGAGGGCGCGCTTCCATTCCGGGACGGACTCAAAGGAGGACAGAGGGGCGTGGAGATAGCGCAGGCGGCTCACCGGCTGGTCGGCCCACTCCACGATCACGTCTCCCGCCCCGGCCGCCCAGGCCTCCTCAGCCACCAGGCGGGCAAAGGGAGCGGCCTCCACCGGAGCGGTGAGGAGCAGCTCCTGCCCCGGCTTCAGGGCGCAGCCCGTGCGGACCAGCAGCCGGGCGTAATTTTGCAGAATTTCCTGTTTCGGCATAAAAATCTTCCTTTCCGGGCGAAAGCGGAGGAATTCCGCTTCCGTTTGACGTAGTTGATTCATCTGTGCTATAATACTAACTTGTAATATTATCTAAATTGTCCAAGCGGACATTTCTTATCAATTATACTGTGGAGGAACTGGAATGGCAAGGGTCAAACCGCAATACGACAATACCTCCATCTCTTCGCTGAAGGGGGCGGACCGGGTCCGGAAGCGCCCGGGGGTCATCTTCGGCTCCGACGGACTGGACGGCTGCGAGCACGCCGTCTTTGAGATCCTCTCCAACGCCATCGACGAGGCCAAGGAGGGCCACGGCAGTCTCATCACCGTCCGGCGCTTCCTGGACAAGTCCATCGAAGTGGCCGACCAGGGCCGGGGCTGCCCCGTGGACTGGAACGAGAAGGAGCAGAAATACAACTGGGAGCTGGTGTTCTGCGAGCTCTACGCCGGCGGCAAGTACGGCGGGGGGAAGGACAACTACGAATACGCCCTGGGCCTCAACGGTCTGGGCTCCTGCGCCACCCAGTACGCCAGCGAGTATATGGACGTCACCGTCCGCCGGGACGGCAGGAAGTACTCCCTCCGCTTTGAAAAGGGCGAGAACGTGGGCGGGCTCCGGGACGAGCCCGCCGACCAGGGGAAAAAGACGGGCACCACCATCCGCTGGCGGCCCGACCTGGACGTGTTCACTGACATCGATATCCCGACAGACTACTTCACCGACGTGATGAAGCGCCAGGCGGTGGTCAATGCCGGGGTCACCTTCCGGTTTTTCAACGAGACCGCCCCGGGCAAATTCGAGACCACCGATTTTCTCTATGAAAACGGCATTCAGGACTATGTAAAGGAACTGGCGGGGGAAAACACCCTCACCCAGCCGGTGTTCTGGCAGACCGAGCGGCGGGGCCGGGACCGGGAGGACAAGCCGGAATACAAGGTCAAACTCTCGGTGTCCTTCTGTTTTTCCAACACGGTGAATACCATTGAGTATTATCACAATTCCTCCTGGCTCGAGCACGGCGGAAGCCCGGAGAAGGCGGCCAAGTCCGCTTTCGTCTCGGCCATCGACGGCTATCTCCGTCAGCAGGGGAAGTATCAGAAGAGCGAGAGCAAGGTCACCTGGAACGACATTTCCGACTGTCTGGTGATGGTCTCCAACAACTTCTCCACACAGACCTCCTATGAAAACCAGACCAAGAAGGCCATCAACAACAAGTTCGTTCAGGAGGCCATGACCGACTTCCTGAAGGAGCAGATGCAGGTCTACTTCATCGAAAACCCCTTCGACGCCGAAAAGATCGCCGAGCAGGTGCTCATCAACAAGAGGAGCCGGGAATCTGCCGAAAAGGCCCGGCTGAACATCAAAAAGAAGCTCACGGGGGCCATGGACCTGTCCAACCGGGTGCAGAAATTTGTGGACTGCCGCACCCGGGACGCTGAGCGCCGGGAGCTCTACATCGTGGAGGGCGACTCCGCCCTGGGCAGCGTCAAGCTCTCCCGGGACGCGGAGTTTCAGGGCATCATGCCCGTGCGGGGCAAAATTTTGAACTGCCTCAAGGCCGACTACGGCAAGATCTTCAAGTCGGAGATCATCACCGACCTTCTGAAGGTGCTGGGCTGCGGGGTGGAGGTCAGCGACAAGCGGGCCAGGGATCTGGCCTCCTTCGACCTGATGAACCTGCGGTGGAACAAAGTGGTCATCTGTACCGACGCCGACGTGGACGGCTACCAGATCCGCACCCTCATCCTCACCATGCTCTGGCGGCTCACTCCCACCCTCATCCGCCGGGGATACGTTTACATCGCGGAATCTCCCCTCTATGAGATCGGATACAAGGAAAAGACCTGGTTTGCCTACTCCAACAAGGAGAAGGACGACATCGTGGAGGAGATCGGCAGGGACAAAAAGATCTCCATCCAGCGCTCCAAGGGCCTGGGCGAGAACGAGCCGGAGATGATGTGGCTGACCACCATGAATCCGGCCACCCGCCGCCTTATCAAGGTCATGCCCGAGGATATGGAGGCCACGGCCCGGATGTTCGACCTGCTGCTGGGGGACAACCTCCAGGGCCGGAAGGACCACATCGCCGAAAACGGCTATAAGTTTTTAGAGCTGGCCGATATTTCGTGACGGCCTGCCCGGCGGACTGCCGGGGGGGCGCAAACCTGTCAATCAAAAGGAGGTACCCCGTATGAAACGCAACCGATGGCTCCCCGCCTCCCTCGCCGCGCTGGCGCTGGGATGCTCCCTGGCCGCCCCTGCCTTTGCCGCAGGGGCATCCCCGACTCCGGAGGAGATCCGTACGCTCAATGAAAAGTACGCACTGGCAGAAGAGACGCCGCCCCTCCCGCCCGCGGACGCGGGCTGGGGCGTCTCGGTGGAAGAGGAGGACGATTATACCGCCTTCCTGCGCCAGTTCACCGCGGACTACCGCTCCGCCCACCCCGAGGAGTATGCCGCCTTTGATCCAGACGCCTGGTTTTCCCAGGAGTGGGAGTGGTGGACCCGGGAGGAGTACATGGAGAATTTCGGCGTGACGGAAGAGGGCTTCCGGGACGCCATGTGGGAGGAGTATGTGCGAAGCCTGGCTGATCCGGCCTACGACGCCAAGCTGGTGGCCGACTACCGCTCCGCCCATCCCGGCGAGCTGGAGCGTTACGACGTAAAGGCCTGGCTGTCCTCCCAGGGCTACCGGGATCCCATGGAGGCCGCCATGGAGGATTACGGCCTTGCCACCGTTCAGGAGATGACCACCTATGTGCAGGCCCGGTACGTTCAGGGCCGCGAGAGCGTATCCGGCCTGATCGCCCAGGCCAAGAGCCTTGCTGCCGCAGACCCCGCCGGATACGCCGCCTTTGACGCCGACGCCTACTACGCCGATGTCTACGGCGAGTGGTACCCAAAGGAGGAGTATCTCATCGACAACTTCCTCCTCTCTCAGGAGGAGTTTGTCGACGCCATGTATGTGGATTCCGCCGGCTGGCAGAACGAGGAGCCCGGCTACCCCTCCCGGCGGCCCGACCAGCCGGTCCTGGTGGTCAACGGACAGGCCCGGGAGGATGTGGCGCTCACCGCGGAAAACGGCGTGACCTATGCCTCGGCCGATGCGCTGGGCGCGATCCTGGGCACGGCGGAGACCGGGGACCGTCTCCCTGTCCGGAGCACCGCCGCCGCCCAGGGCTGGGACGTGGTGTGGAACGCCGGCAGCAATCAGGTCGTCCTGCTGGACCGGACGGCCCTCCGGACCCAGCTGGACGGGGAACTGGCCGACCTCAACACCCTGATGGGGCGGCTGTTCACCGCCGCCATGCCCCAGGACGGGCAGAGCTACCGCACCACCGAGACCTGTGAACTGGCCCTGACTGCCTTCAATTCCCTGGACGGGAACAAGACCTGCACCGCCACCCTCCGCGCCGATACCCTGCTCCGGGACAATCAGCTGGATCTGACGCTGTCCATCAGCGCGGCCGACCTTTTGAATCTGCTCAGCCGGCAGACCATGGACCAGCTGGCTTCCGAGATGCCCAAGTTCACGGCACAGAACCTCAAGACCCTGCTCACCGGCTGCAAGGTCCAGGTCCTATTTGACCTGGAGAGCGGAAAGCTGTACGCCAACGCCCCCATTCTGGCGGCCTTTGACGAGACGGTGAGCGAGAACACCTGGTTTGCCTGGGATCTGGGCGGAGGGACGGGCCTGTCCGCCCTCACCGTGAATACTGAGAGCTGGGGCACGGAGCTCCTCTACAACGCGCTCCTGTCTGAAAGCGAGAGCGGCTGTCTGGGCGCCGAATACGCCTACCAAAACTTTGACGAGGGCCGGGCGGCCATGGCCCTTCTCTTTGGGCCGGAGCGTTTTACCGACCGGAACGGCACCCTGACCTGGAGCCTGGACGCCAAGGCGCTGGACAGCCTGATAGGTGAGATGACGGGAGGGAGCTTTGGAGCCCCCTTCAAGGAGTTCGGCCTCTCCGTTTCCGTGAGTGAGACCGGGCGCTTTTCCACGCAGGCGGTCTTCCGCCCCGACATGGACGCCATTGCCGCCGGACTGAGCGACGACAGCTGGAGCGGCGGCAGCGCCGCGGAGACCGCTGCCATGACCTGGTTGATGAATCTCCTGGATTTCCGGATGGCGGCCCAGGCGTCAGGCACCGCCGATCATGCCACCGAGACGGCGGAACTCCACTGGAAAAACCAGTTTCAGCTCACCGTGAGCGGCACCGCCGCCCGCAAGGCCACTACCGATCTTCCCCGCTCCGCCCCTCCGGCAGGCGCTGAGATCGTGGAGCTGTGAGCTGAGCGTGTTCTCCGCGCCGTGTGTGCCGCCGGCCCGCCCGTCCGGGCGGGCCGGCAGCGCTGATTTTTCCGTTTCCTGACGCGCTCCGCACGTCAGTTTTCCGGTTTTCTAAATTTTGCTTGAGTACGAGGAGGACAGCCTTGTGAGAAAGACCATTTTATTCCCCTTGGTCCTGGCATTGGCTCTGACCTTCTGCCCGCCCGGGCTGTGGAACCGGTGGTTCCCGCGCCGCCCTCTTGGTGTCCGGCGGAGGAGTACGCCGTCTTCGCGGACGGCGCGGCCTATGAGACGGCAACCTGGGACAAAATTCTCTCCCTCCGGGAGCACGCCGGGGCGGGGAATCCGGAGCCCCAGTCCGGCACGGACACGGTGCTCTTCAACCGCCTGCGGGAGCTGAAACGGATGGGCGGGGCCAGTGTGGACTTCGAGGTAGGCCTTTTGAAGGTGAAATATGCCCTCAACGCCGCCGCCAAAGGGCAAACGGCGAAAATCGGGGCCGACTTTGAAAGTGCCGCCTATGGCGCGTCCGGCCAGGCGTCCCCCCGCGCTCTGGCCTACCTCTGGAACGCCCGGGCCGGGCTCTGGGACCAGGACCTGACCGACGGCCTGGAGGGCCGGGGCCTGGGCCGTTTTGTGGGGGCGGTGGAGTATCTGCTCCCTGATCCCCGGTTCACCATGGCCCAGGTGCTGGATTGGGGCGCGGCCAACGGCGTGTCTGCCGGGAACCTGGCGGCCGCCAAAGCGCTCCTTTTTGTTACCCTGGACGGGGAGGTCGTCCACCCCAAGGCGGTGCGGGTGAGCGCAGACTACCTGGACACCACCGTTCCCCAGGTGCGCAATCAGCGCACCATGGTGCCCGTGCGCCGCCTGGCCGAGCTGATGGGGGCCACGGTGGACTATGACGCCGCCGCCCGGCGGATCACCATCCGGCGGGCGGGGGATACCTTTGTCATGACCCTGGACAGCACCGAAGCCCTCCGCAACGGGGAGCATTTCCAGATGGACGTGGCCCCCTACGCCGAGAACAACCGCACCTACATCCCCATCCGCTATATCGCCGAGTTCTTTGGCCAGAAGGTGGAGTGGAACGGGGCCCAGCAGCACGTGGTCATCACCGAGGACAAGTCGGCGGCGGGCGATTCCAACCTGGAAGCCTGGGCCCTGGCCATGGGGGCCGTCCTCAACTACGAGAGCAACCCCCATGAAGTGACCCTCTTCGGCGGCAAGGCCCGCTTTGGCGCCGGCCCCGTGGGGGGCGAGGTCACCAACCGCCACGAGACCACCGGCCCGGACTTCGGCCGCAAGATCCTGCGGGAGGGCTGGGGCATCGAGGATCGGGAGGCCCTGATCACCACGGCGGAGACCCTGGCCGTGGGCGCGGATGCCTGGGACTGGTTCCGGGCGAGCCACCTGGCCCAGTGGGGCTACCTGGCGGGCTATGTGACCTATCCCGAGGCGTTGGCCCTGGTGGAGCCCGCCGCGCAAAAGGTCTGTGAGACCTACGGCTCCTGGGATGAGGCCCAGGGCGCCTACCTGGCCGGGTACTGCAAATGGGCCGGCCTGAGTGCCGCGGATATTTGGGCCACGCCCCGGGGCCAGCTCTACGGCGAGATGAAGGCCGACCCCGCTGTGGCCCCTATTTTTGACGACGCCCTCTTCCAGACCGGCGTGATGGGTCTGCCGGAGATGGCCGAGTAAGACTGCCCCGGGCCTTCTAACCACACGGACGAAAGGATGGTCAGAATGAAAAAGCGGACAAGTTTGTTTTTGGCGCTGACTCTGGTCTTTTCCCTTTGCGTTCCCGCCTTTGCGGCGGAGAGCGTCACCCCCACGCCGCCCAGCTGGGTGCGCGAGGAGGAGTATATTGTGTTCCCGGGCAGCTATGCCTACGAATCGAAATTCTGGAACTATGTGACCCAACTCCGGGCAGATGCTGAAGCTGGAGGGAAAAAGCCCCAGAAGGGGGATCCGCTGTGGACGATGCTTACCCAATTAAGCGCCCTCGGAAGCGGAAGCCTTCAAGGCTATAAAGGCCATGACCAGGCTGCGGAGTTTGAATTGGCGCTCCTCGAGCTTATGTGGCATAAAAATGCCGGCTATCCAGACCGTTGGGCTACGTATGAGCCGTTCAGTTCATCGGTAAAAGATGACAAAAAGGCAGGTGGCCCAAACGCCGCAAAATTGTCCCTGTGGCACGTCCGGTCAATGTACCAAATTAATTTTTACCTGCAACCGAACAAAGATTTAAGTTCTTTTGCAGATGTGATCGAAGAGACGATGCGGATAAACGGCTTGAACTCCTTGAATCAATTTTTGGCCTATGGTGCATTGCAGCCTGTTGACCCTGCGGAATATGAACGACTGTCCCAAGCACTTTCGGCGGAGCGGGCGAAGATCTATGTTTATTTGGATGGTGAAGAGATCATCCCGGGCAGAGATGAATTCGGAAGACCGTCTCATCTGCCGGGGCGGGCCCAAAACGGTCGGACACTGGTCCCCATCCGAGCAATTTCTGAGGCGCTTGGCGCAGAGGTGAAATGGGTCCAGGAAACCAATCAAGTCCACCTTATGAGGGGTGGGGATGAAATCGTCATGACCCTGAGTCAAACCGAAGCTACTCGAAACGGCGTCTCTTTCCAAATGGATGTTGCGCCTTTTGCTGAAGCTGGAACAACGTTTGTCCCTGTTCGGTATATTGCGGAATTTTTTGGTCAAATGGTGGAGTGGGATGGCCCCCATCACCGTGTGCTCGTCACCGAGAATAAGACGGTGGTTCAGCCTTCCAATTTGGAAGCATGGGCGCTTCCCATGGGGGCGATTTTGACCAAGGTGAACAGAGATGACCCCACTCTGTTTGGCACGATGATCCGAAGTCATCGTTATCTTGCCCCAGTGGACGATGGACGCAGCATGGCCCGCATTCCTGCCCAAACAATTAGCCGGGACTTACTATGGGGTGGTTGGGGAATCCAGGACCGGGAAGCCCTGATGACCACGACGGCGGCTCTGGCCACGGGATCGGATGCTTGGGACTGGTTCCGCGTGTCCAGTCTGGCCCAGTGGGGCTACCTGGCGGGCTATGTGACCTATCCCGAGGCGTTGGCCCTGGTGGAGCCCGCCGCGCAAAAGGTCTGTGAGACCTATGGCTCCTGGGATGAGGCCCAGGGCGCCTACCTGGCCGGGTACTGCAAATGGGCCGGCCTGAGTGCCGCGGATATTTGGGCCACGCCCCGGGGCCAGCTCTACGGCGAGATGAAGGCCGACCCCGCTGTGGCCCCTATTTTTGACGACGCCTTATTTACCGCCGGCGTCATCGGCCTGCCCGACTGATTTCGCCGGAATGAACGGCCCCACCAATCATCCAAAGGACAAGGACTGATACCGATGGCTAAGAAAAAAGCCCCCGAAAAGGGGATCAACCGGGGCGCCGACCCCAATGTGATGGGCCTGCGCCCCGAGGTGCTGGAGCAGCCCATCACCCAGACCCTGGAGATCAACTACATGCCCTACGCCATGAGCGTGATCATCTCCCGGGCCATCCCCGAGATCGACGGCTTTAAGCCCTCCCACCGCAAGCTCCTCTACACCATGTACACCATGAAGCTGCTGGGGGGAGCCCGGACCAAGTCCGCCAACATCGTGGGCCAGACCATGAAGCTCAATCCCCACGGCGACCAGGCCATCTATGACACCATGGTCCGCCTCTCCCGGGGCTACGGGGCCCTGCTCCACCCCCTGGTGGACTCCAAGGGCAACTTCGGCAAGGTCTACTCCCGGGATATGGCCTGGGCGGCCTCACGGTACACCGAGGCCCGGCTGGACCCCATCTGCGCCGAGCTCTTCCGGGACATCGACCAGGACACGGTGGATTTTGTGCCCAACTACGACGGCTCCATGCTGGAGCCTTCCCTCCTGCCCACCACCTTCCCCAACGTGCTGGTCAGCGCCAATCAGGGCATCGCCGTGGGCATGGCCTCCAACCTCTGCGGCTTCAACCTCCACGAGGTCTGTCAGGCCACGATCGCCTTCCTGAAGGACCCCGGCTGTGATCTTCTCTCCCTTCTGAAGGCCCCGGATTTCCCCACCGGGGGCCAGCTCCTCTACGACGGCGCGGCCATGGCCTCCATCTACGAGACCGGCCGGGGCTCCTTCCAGGTGCGTGCCCGGTGGCGCTACGTGAAGGAGGAGAACGTGGTGGAGATCTATGAGATCCCATACACCACCACCGTCGAGGCCATCATGGACAAGGTGACCGAGCTGGTCAAGGCCGGCCGGGTCAAAGAGATCGCCGACATGCGGGACGAGACCGACCTGAACGGCCTCAAGCTCACCATCGACCTCAAGCGGGGGGCCGACCCGGACAAGCTCATGGCCCGGCTCTTCAAATCCACGCCTCTCCAGGACTCCTTTGCCTGTAACTTCAACATCCTCATTGCGGGGATGCCCCGGGTGATGGGGGTGCGGGAGATTTTGGACGAGTGGACGGCGTGGCGCTCCGACGGGGTCCGCCGCCGGACCTACTTTGCGCAGAAGAAAAAGCAGGACAAGCTCCATCTGCTCAAGGGCCTGAAAAAGATCCTGCTGGACATCGACCGGGCCATCCGCATCATCCGGGACACCGAGGCCGACGCCGAGGTGGTCCCCAACCTGATGATCGGCTTCGGCATCGACCAGATCCAGGCCGACTATGTGGCGGATATCCGCCTGCGCAACATCAACAAGGAGTATATCCTCAAGCGGGTGGCCGAGACCGCTGAGCTGGAGCGGGAGATCGCCGATCTCCAGGATATTCTGGACCACCCCGAGCGGGTGAAGAACATCATCGCCGCTGAACTCAAAGAGGTGATGAAAAAGTACCCCGCGCCCCGGCGCACCGGGATCCTCTATGAGCACCAGATGGCCGCCGAGCCTGAACCGGAAGAGGAGATCGCCGACTATCCCGTGCATGTATTCCTCTCCCGGGAGGGATACTTGAAGAAGATCACCCCCGCCTCTCTGCGGATGAGCTCCGAGCAGAAGTACAAGGAGGGGGACGGGCCCTCCCTCCGCTGGGATGCCGGCAATCGGGACGAGCTGCTGGTCTTTACCGACCGCCAGCAGTGCTATAAGACCCGGCTGAGCGACTTCGACGACGCCAAGGCCAGCGTGCTGGGCGACTACCTGCCCACCAAACTGGGGATGGATCCCGGGGAGAGCGCGGTGTGGGCCTGCGTCACCGCCGACTATTCCGGCCACCTGCTGTTCTTTTTTCAAAACGGTAAGGTCGCCCGGGTGGAGCTGGCGGCCTACCGGACCCAGACCAGGCGGAAGAAGCTCACGGGAGCCTATTCGGACAAGTCCCCCCTTGCGGCGGCCTACCACCTGAAGGAGGATCTGGAGATGGCGCTCACCTCCTCCGAGGGACGGTGCCTCATTTTCCACACCGCCGTCCTCTCGCCCAAGACCACCCGGTCCACCCAGGGGGTCAACGTGATGACTCTCAAACCCAAATACCGTCTGGAGGCGGCCCGGCCCCTGGCCGACACCGCCATCCAGGACCCGGCCCGCTATCGGGCCCGGTCTCTCCCCGTGGCGGGCATGCTCCTGCGGGAGAATGACCGGGGAGAGCGGCAGCTTTCTTTGCTGGAGGAGTAAGATGAAGCGTTCTGTGGGGAAACTGATCCAAAATTACTGCCTGATCGTCCTGGGATCACTCCTGTACGCCGTGGCCTTCGACTGGTGCTTCGTGCCCAACGGCATTGCCTTCGGAGGCATCACCGGTCTGGCCCAGATTGTCAACGCCTCCCTGCCCTGGGCCCCGGTGGGCACTCTGGTCATCCTCTTCAACATCCCGCTCTTCCTGCTGGGGTGGAAGCTTCTGGGCGGGCATCTGCTGGTCTCCTCTCTGGTGGCCATGGCTCTGTCCTCTCTGATGATCGACGGCCTGGCGGCCCTTTACACGTTTCCTGCCATGGAGCCGCTGCTGGCCTGCATCTTCGGCGGCGCGGTGCTGGGCCTTGGGCTGGGGATCATCTTCCTCCAGGGAGCCACCACCGGCGGCACCGATCTGGTGGCGCGGCTGCTGAAACTGAAGCTGGCGTGGCTCCCCATGGGCAAGCTGCTCATGGGCATCGACCTGGTGGTCATTGTGGCGGTGGCCCTGGCGTTCCGGAGCCTCAACAGCGCCCTCTACGGCCTGGTGGCCCTCTACATCTCCACACTGGTGATGGACGGGGTGCTCTACGGCCTGGACAACGCCAAGGTGGCCTATATCATCAGCGATCACCCCGAGGAGATCACCAAGGTCATTATCCATGACCTGGACCGGAGCGTGACCTATCTTCCCGGGGAGGGCGGCTATTCCGGAGCCAGCAAAAAAGTGATCCTCTGCGCTTTCAAGCAGCGGGAGATCGTGGTCATCAAGGAAACTGTGCGACAGGTGGACCCCAACGCCTTTATGATCGTCTGCGCCGCCCATGAGGTGCTGGGCGAGGGCTTCCGGAGCTATCACCAAAGCGAGCTGTAACAGGCGATTGAACAAAGAGAAAAGAGGGGTATCATGATCCAATGGGACAAGCTGACCCAGGCGCTGGAACGCCGCGGCTTTGCGGTTTCCCGCTTCGCCACGGGAAGAGAGGCCGCGGACTATCTGGATGGAAAGCTGGATGGCCGGACCATCGGCATGGGGGGATCGGTCACCCTTCAGGAGCTGGGGCTCTACGAGCGGCTGGCTGCCCACAACACCGTCTACTGGCACTGGTCGGCCCAGGGACCGGAGGCCCGCGCCGCCGCCCGCACGGCCCAGGTCTACCTGACCTCCGCCAACGCGCTGGCCGAGACCGGGGAGATCTTCAACATCGACGGCCACGGCAACCGGGTGGCCGCCACCCTGGACGGCCACGAGTCGGTTTATTTTGTGGTGGGGGCCAACAAGATCGCCCCCGATGCGCAGGCCGCCCTTTCCCGGGCCCGGAACGTGGCCGGGCCGAAGAACGCCCAGCGGCTTGGGCGCAGGACCCCCTGCGCCGCCCGGGGCGACCGCTGTTACGACTGCGACAGTCCCGAGCGGATCTGCGGGGTCCTGGTGACCCTGTGGCGCAAGCCGGTGGGGATTCCCTGCGCCGAGGTGGTGCTGGTGGAGGAAGAACTGGGCTATTGAGGCCCCCGCGCTGCGGAGACGGCCCTGATTTTGCGGGAGAGGAGGCCCCGGAATGAAACTGCGCGCCCTGAGCGGACTGCTGGCGCTGTGCCTGCTGCTGTCCGGCTGCTCTTCCATGCTGGAGCGCTCCTACGAGTCGGTGACGGCCCATGTGGACAAGCCCGTCACCGCGGAGGACTCCTCCGTCCTTCGGGTGGAGAACTATCAGGAGCTGGTCTCCGCGGTTTTGTATCTGGTCTCCCAGGGCCAGGAGGCAGGAGTCATCCAGCTCTACGACTACGCCGACGACGTGGAGTCCGCCCTCACCGCCGCCTGCCTGGAGGTGGCCGCCGAGGACCCGGTGGGGGCCTACGCGGTGGATTACATCAAGCACGAGTGCACCCGGGTGGTCTCCTACTATCAGGCGTCCATCGCCATCCGATACCGCCACACGGCGGACCAGATCCGCTCCATCGTCAACGTCACCGGCTCCAGTGCCATCCGATCGGAGCTTCAGGAGGCCCTGACTTCCTTTTCCGGCGAAGTGGTGCTCCGGGTGGCCTACTTTGCGGAGGATGAGGCGTCCATTGCCCAGCTCATCCGCCAGGCCTATTATGATACGCCGGTGGCGGCTCTGGGGATGCCGCAGGCCGGGATCACCCTCTATCCGGACCACGGCAGCCAGCGGGTGGTGGAGATCACCCTGACCTATCCCGAGGCCGCCGACGAACTGTGGGGCAAGAGTGAGCGGCTGGCGGCCCAGGCGGGGGCCATCTCCGGCTCCCTGCGGGGCCTGGATCCCCGCGCCGCCGCGCTGCGGGCGGCTTCGGAGCTGCGGAGCTATGCCGCCTACGCCGCAGGGGGCGGAAACACCGCCTACGCCGCCCTGGTGGACGGCTCTGCCGACGCTGAGGGCCTGGCCCTGGCCTACGCCCTGCTGTGTCAGCAGGTTGGGACCGCCTGCGAGGTGGTGGAGGGAACGCATCTCGGCCAGAGCTGGTTCTGGAACGCCGTCCAAGTGGACTCCGGGGAGCGGCTCTACCTGGACGCCGCTCTGGGTGACGGATTGCTCCACACCGCCGAGGAACTGGCCGCGGCGGGCTATCAGTGGGCGGATGCCCCGGCGGGATGAAAGGAAAAAGAACGGCAATTTCCGCATTTCGTGATAATTTTCCTTTACACCGGGTAAAATGTGTGATATATTTTGAAAGCATGCAAACCGTCCATCGGCTTAGAGAGCGGGAGACGGCCTCCGTTTGGAGGTGTTCACCCACCCCTCCCTCAGCCCTTTGGGCAGAAAAATGAAAGGTGGAATTTTTTATGATTCGTAAAGACGAAAAGACGGCCGTGATCGAGGCCAACCGCACCCATGCTACCGACACCGGCTCCCCCGAGGTCCAGGTGGCCATCCTCACCGCCCGCATCAATGAGCTCACCGAGCACCTGCGTACTCACATCCACGACAACCACTCCCGCCGCGGCCTGTACAAGATGATCGGCAAGCGCCGCAAGATGCTGGACTATCTGGCTGCCAAGGACGTGGAGCGTTACCGCGCCCTCATCGCCAAGCTGGGCATCCGTAAGTAAGAAATGTGAATAGAGGGTGGCGTGGTTTACCGCGCCACCCTTTTTCCCCATTCTGTGGAAGCGAAAATACCCCCATTCCGCCGCTCATTTAGCAGTTGAATCTGCGCCCCGTCTCCCCGGAGGAGGCCCGGATTCAAGTGCTAAAGAAAGAGGTCGGTCGGGGGAGATCGAAGGAGGATCTACTATGTCAACCGTCATTACCCACAAGCAGTTCCCCAACCGCAAGGTCTATGAGATGGACCTGTGCGGCCGCCCCCTCAAGATCGAGGTGGGCAAGGTGGCCGAGCTGGCCACCGCCTCCGCCATGGTCACCTATGGCGAGACCACCGTGCTGGTGGCCGTCACCGCCTCTGCCCGCCCCCGGGACGGCATTGACTTCTTTCCTCTGAGCGTGGACTTTGAGGAGAAGCTGTACGCCGTGGGCCGGATCCCCGGCTCCTTTATGCGCCGGGAGGGCCAGCCCTCTCTGCCCGCCGTGCTGGCCAGCCGTGTCATCGACCGGTCCATCCGGCCCCTCTTCCCCTATGACTTCCGCAACGATGTGGTGGTCACCTGCACCGTGATGAGCGTGGATCGGGACTGCTCTCCCGAAGTCACCGCCATGATCGGAACCTCCGCCTGCCTGGCCTACTCCAACATTCCCTGGGCCGGTCCCATCGGCTGCCTGGAGGCCGGGTATGTGGACGGTCAGATCGTCCTCAATCCCAATCAGGAGCAGAAGCACGCCTCCAAGCTGGACCTCACCGTGGCCGCCACCGAGGGCAAGGTCATCATGATCGAGGCGGGCGCCAACGAGCTCCCGGACGACATCATGTACAACGCCATTGTTGAGGCCCACGAGGAGATCAAGAAGCAGGTGGCGCTCATCAATACCATGGTGGCCGAGATCGGCCGGGAGAAGATGACCTACGACCACGCCGACTTCGATCAGGAGCTCTTCGACAAGATCGTGGAATCCACCATGACCGAGGCTCAGGCCGCCATGGACACCGACGACAAGAACGTCCGGGAGGAGCGGTGGAACGCTCTGGTGGATCACTGGCACGAGCTGTTCCTGGCCGACTACCCCGAGATGGACAAGTACCTCGAGGAGATCACCTACAAGTTCCAGAAGAAGATCGTCAAGGCATGGCTCCTGGAGGGCCACCGGGTGGACGGCCGGAAGAAGAACGAGATCCGGCCCCTCTCCGCAGAGGTGGGCGTTCTGCCCCGGGTCCACGGCTCCGGCCTCTTCACCCGCGGCCAGACGCAGGTCCTCTCCATCTGCACGCTGAACACTCTCGCCGCTTCCCAGAAGCTGGACACCATCTGGGAGGAGGAGGAGAAGCGGTACATGCACCACTACAACTTCCCCGCCTACTCCACCGGCGAAGCCCGGGCCGCCCGGTCCACCAACCGCCGGGAGAAGGGCCACGGCGCGCTGGCCGAGCGGGCCCTGGAGCCCGTCATCCCCTCCGTGGAGGAGTTCCCCTACGCCATCCGCGTGGTCTCTGAGGTCCTCAGCTCCAACGGCTCCACATCCCAGGGCTCCATCTGTGGCTCCACCTTGGCCCTCATGGACGCCGGTGTGCCCATCAAGGCCCCTGTGGCCGGCATTTCCTGCGGCCTCATCCAGGACGATAACGGCGGCTTTACCACCTTCATCGACATCCAGGGCGTGGAGGACTTCCACGGTGAGATGGACTTCAAGGTGGCCGGCACCAAGGCCGGCATCACTGCCATCCAGATGGACATCAAGAACGACGGCCTCTCCCACGCCATTATCAAAGAGGCCCTGGAGATCACCAGGGACGCCCGCTTCGCCATCCTCGACGAGGTGATGCTCCCCTGCATCAGAAAGCCCCGCGCCGAGGTGAGCAAGTACGCCCCCAAGATGATCACCATGAAGATCGACGTGGACAAGATCCGCGAGGTCATCGGCAAGGGCGGCTCGGTCATTCAGAAGATCACCGCCGAGTCCGGCGCCCAGGTGGACATCGAGGACGACGGCACCATCCATATCGCCTCCCCCAATTCCGAGGCCTGCGACGCGGCCAAGAAGATGATCGAGACTATCGTCTTTGTGCCCGAGGTGGGCGCGCTGTACTACGGCAAAGTGGTGCGCATCATGACCTTCGGCGCCTTCGTGGAGCTGGCTCCCGGCAAGGACGGCATGGTCCACATCTCCAAGCTGGCCGACCACCGGGTGGAGAAGGTGGAGGATGTGGTGAACATCGGCGACATGATCTGGGTGAAGGTCACCGAAATCGACGAGAAGGGCCGGGTCAACCTCTCCTACAAGGATGCCCTGAAGGAACTGAAAAACAACCCCGGACTGAAAAAGTAAGCCCCCGGTTTCAAACGTAAGGCCGCCCCATGGATATTCCATGGGGCGGCCTTTTTGCGTGTGTTTGGAGGTTGGGGTCACAGCAGATCCAGCTTGCTGTCCGCCTGAGTAATGGGCCGAATGGGTCTGCAGGGGTTTCCGTAGGCCAGCCATCCCGCGGGGATGTCCTTGGTCACCACGCTCCCGGCGCCCACGACGGCGCCGTCCCCGATGGTCACCCCGCCGCATACCGTGACGCTGCAGGCCAGCCACACATGACTGCCGATGTGAATGGCGGGGGCGTACTCCGAGGTGGAGACGTGGCCGTCCGGATAGGTCAGGGCCCCCCGCTCCGCGGCGATCAGGGGGTGGGTGGTGGCCATCAGAGAGACGTTGGGGGCCAGCATCACGTGGTCGCCGATGGTGATGGGCCCGTCGTCCATCACCGTCAGGTTGAAGTTGGCGAAAAAGCCGGCCCCGATGTGGGTGTTGCAGCCATAATTGAACTGAATGGGCCCCTGGAAGTAGTACCCGTCCCCGATGGAGCCGATGAATTCCCGAATCAGGGGGAGCCGGTCGGGATCGAACTCGTCCATGGCGTTGAACCGCTGGCAGAGGACGTGGGCTTTGTGCTTGAGCCGACGCATCTCCGGGCACCGGGCGTCAAACAGCCGGCCCGCCAGGGCCCGCTCATGCTGTGTCATTGTCACCTCTCCTCTCGACAGTTTTTCACTGCCCAGTATACCATGAAAGTCCGCTGTCGAAAACTTTTTCTTGACAATCCGAAAAATCATGGTATCATTACTTCACCCTTTTTAATTAAAAAATTTTAATTAAAATGATTGAACTAATAAGGAGGATTTTACCATGGAGTTTGAACAAGTACGCGATATCATTGTGGAGACCCTGAGCTGTGACGCGGACAAAGTGCTCCCCGAGGCCCGGCTGGCGGAGGATCTGGAAGCCGACTCTCTGGCCGCTGTGGAGCTGGCCATGGCGCTGGAGGAGGCGTTCGGGGTCACCATCCCGGACGAGGATGTAGCCAAGTTTGCTACGGTGGGCGACATTGTCGAGTACCTGAAAAGCCACGCCAACTGAGCGCCGGGAGGCCCGCTGGGACATCGTGGTTCCGGCGGGCTTTTTCCACCGGGAAAGGAGTTTTCCATGACCAACGAGGAAATTTTTGCCCTGATGGACCGGTTTGAGGCGGGGCGGTGCACCGCGTTCAAGCTGTCCACAAAGGATGTGACCCTGGAGCTGAAGAAGGAGTTTGGGGTGCCCGTGAAGGCTCCGGCCCCAACTCAGACTCCCGCCGCTTCGTCCCGGGAGCCCGAGGGCCTTTTTGTGTCTGCACCCCTGGTGGGTACCTATTACTCCGCCGCCGCCCCCGATCAGCCCCCCTTCGTCCGGGCCGGGGATCAGGTGAAGAAGGGGCAGACCGTGTGCCTGATGGAAGCCATGAAAATGATGAGCGAGGTCCCCGCCCCCTGCGATCTGGTGGTGGAGGAACTGCTCCGGACGGATGGGGAGCTGGTGGGTTTCGGCGATCCCATTCTCCGGTATCGGGCGGTGTAAGCAATGTTTCAGCGGATTTTAATCGCCAACCGGGGGGAGATTGCTCTCCGGATCCTACGGGCCTGCCGGGATCTGGACATCGATACGGTGGTGGTCCACTCCACCGCCGACGCCGACAGCCTCCCCGTCCAGCTGGCGGGGCGGGCGGTGTGCGTGGGTCCGCCCCGGGCGGGAGAGAGCTATCTCAACACCGCCGCCATCCTCACTGCCGCCCAGTCTGCCGGGTGCGACGCCATCCACCCCGGCTACGGCTTTTTGTCGGAGAACGCCGACTTTGCCGACGCCTGCGCCCGGGAGGGACTGAAGTTCATCGGTCCATCCGGGGAGGTCATTCGAAAAATGGGCAACAAGGCCGCAGCCCGGTCGCTGATGCGGGCGGTGGGAGTACCCGTGGTGCCCGGCTCGGACGGTGCGGTGGCCGACGCCACGGCGGCACGCCGGGCGGCCGACGCCATCGGTTACCCCGTACTCATCAAGGCCGCCGCCGGCGGCGGGGGCCGGGGGATGCGGCGGTGTTTCTCCCCGGAGGAGCTGGAGGGAACGTTTGAGGAGGCCCGGAGCGAGGCGGTGGCCAACTTCGGAGACGGGGAGATGTATCTGGAAAAGCTCATCCTCTCCCCCAGGCACATCGAGTTTCAGATCCTGGCCGACCGCCACGGAAATGTGATCCAGCTGGGGGAACGGGACTGCTCCATCCAGCGGAAAAATCAGAAGCTCATTGAAGAATCCCCCTCCAGGGCCCTCACACCCGCCCTGCGCGCGGCCATGGGCGAGGCCGCGGTGAAGGCTGCCCGGGCCGCCGGGTATGAAAACGCCGGGACCGTGGAATTTGTGGTGGACCGGGAGGGGCGCTTTTACTTTATTGAGATGAACACCCGCATTCAGGTGGAACACCCGGTCACGGAGTTTGTCACCGGGATGGATCTGGTGCGGGAGCAGATCCGCATTGCCGCCGGTCTTCCTCTCTCCCGGCGGCAGGAGGAGATTACCCTCACCGGCCATGCCCTGGAGTGCCGCATCAATGCCGAGGACCCCCGCCGGGGCTTTGCCCCCTGCCCGGGGACAGTGGACTTTCTTCACCTCCCCGGCGGCCTGGGCGTACGGGTGGAGACCGCCCTTTACACCGGGTACACCCTTCCCTCTTTTTATGACTCCCTCTGCGCCAAGGTGGTGGTCCACGCCCCCACCCGACTGGACGCGGTGCGCCGGATGCGCCGGGCGCTGGAGGAGCTGGTGATCGAGGGCTGTACCACCAACGCCGCGCTGGCCCACCAGATCATGTACTGCCCGGAGTTTGTCCGGGGAAATACGGACACGGCGTTTCTGGAACGAAATCTGGACACTCTGCTGAAGTGGTGTGACACCGGAGAGGAGGGCGGGGCATGAACGGAGTGTTTGCCAAGAGGAGGCAGCACCTGCTGGCGCTGAAGGCCATGCGGGACGGGCAGAGCAGCCACCTGGCCCGGTCGGCCCCCTGTCCCCGGTGCGGGGAGACCGTTCCCCGCCGGGAGTTGGCCCAGGCCCGCCACGTCTGTCCCAAGTGCGGCTATCACTACCCCATCGGGGCCTATCACCGACTGAGCCTGCTGCTGGACGCCGGGAGCTTCCGGGAGCTGGACGAGCGGCTGACCTCCCGGGATCCCTTCCATTTTCCGGGCTACGCCGGGAAGCTGGATGAGAGCAGGGCCCGCACGGGACTTTCCGAAGCGGTGGTCACCGCCGTTGGCGCCGTCGAGGGCCGGAAAACGGCCGTCGGCGTGCTGGACAGCCGCTTTTTCATGGGCAGTATGTCCGCTGCCGTGGGGGAAAAAGTCACCCGGCTCATCGAGTATGCCGGGAAAAACAAGCTTCCCCTCATCCTCTTCTCCGCCAGCGGCGGGGCCCGGATGCAGGAGGGGATTTTGTCCCTGATGCAGATGGCCAAGACCGCCGCCGCCCTGGAGCGTTTTTCCCGGAAAGGCGGGTTTTACATTTCTGTACTCACCGACCCCACCACCGGAGGGGTCACCGCCAGCTTTGCCAGTTTGGGGGACATCACCCTGGCAGAGCCGGGCGCCCTGGTGGGCTTTGCGGGGCCGAGGGTCATTCAGCAGACCATCGGGCAGACGCTTCCTGAGGGCTTTCAGCGGGCGGAATATCTGGAGGAGCACGGCTTTGTGGACGCCGTTGTCCCCCGGGCGCAGATGCGGGAGACCCTGGCCCGGCTGCTGAAGCTCCACGGAAAGGGGGAAAAGCCATGAGCGGGCGCACTGCCGCCGAGCGGGTGGCGCTGGCCCGGCACCCGGGCCGTCCCGGAACCGCCGACTACATCGCCGCCCTTTGTACGGACTTTTTTGAGCAGAAGGGGGACCGGCAGTGCCGGGAGGATCCCGCCATTCTGGGGGGCGTGGCCCTCTTCCACGGCCGTCCGGTGACGGTGCTGGGACATCGAAAGGGCAAAAATCTGGAAGAAAACTTAAAATGCAATTTTGGAATGCCGGGGCCGGAGGGCTACCGCAAGGCCCGGCGGATGATGGAACAGGCGGAAAAATTCCGGCGGCCGATCTTCACCTTTCTCGACACCCCGGGAGCCTATCCAGGCGTGGAGGCCGAGGCCCGGGGCCAGGGGGAAGCCATCGCCCGGAATCTGGCCGTGATGAGCGCCCTTACCGTGCCGGTGATCTGCGTCGTCACCGGAGAGGGAAACTCCGGCGGGGCGCTGGCCATCGGCGTGGGAAACACCGTGCTCATGCTGGAAAACGCGGTCTATTCCGTCCTCTCCCCCGAGGGCTTTGCCTCCATTCTGTGGAAGGACGCCGCCCGTGCGGAGGAAGCCTGCGGGATCATGAAGCTCACTGCCGAGGACCTGCTGGCCGCCGGGGTCATTGACGGGATCCTTCCGGAGCCGGAGGGGGGCGCCCACACCGCTCCCCAGTCGGTATTCCGCACGGTGGATGAGGCTCTGTGCCGTGCCCTGGAGGGCTGGAAACGCCAGAGTGGAAGCTTTTTGGCCGCACAGAGATACAAAAAGTTCCGGGCCATGGGAGACCCGGCGGGAAAGAGGGAACGCGCGTGAGTGGAATCAGGATCAGAGGAACGGGGTGCTCTCTGCCCCGGCAGACGGTCACCAACCAGGACCTCAGCCGGATGGTGGAGACCAGCGACGAGTGGATCTATGCCCGCACCGGGATCCGGGAGCGCCGCCGGTGTGTGGAGGAGAGCCAGTGCGAGCTGGCGCTCAACGCCGCCCGGGCGGCGCTGGAGATGGCCGGAGCAAGCCCGGCGGACATCGGAGTGTGTCTGGTGCCTACCATCACTCCAGACTATATTACCCCCTCCACCGCCTGCATGCTGCAAAAGGAGCTGGGGATGCCGGAGGACACGGTGTGCTTTGATCTCAGCGCCGCCTGTTCCGGCTTCGTCTTTGGGCTCCATACGGCACAGGCTCTGCTGGCGTACAGCCGCCGGAAATACGGCCTCATCGTCTGTTCGGAGGTTCTCTCCCGCATTACCGATTACACCGACCGGGGCACCTGCATCCTCTTCGGAGACGGGGCGGGGGCCGCCGTGGTGGAGTATTCCGACCGATACGCCCCCATGCCGTCGGTGCTGGGCGCTCGGGGGGAGTGGGAATCCCTCTATGCCCCCGGGCTCGGCCGGGGGGAGCCGCCGGTGCTCCACATGGGAGGCACCCAAGTGTTCAAATTCGCTGTGGAGACCGTGCCGGAGTGCATCCGGGCGCTGCTGGACCGGGCGGGACTGACGCCGGAGGACGTGGATCAATTTGTCTTTCACCAAGCCAACCGCCGCATTCTGGAACGGGTCATGAAGAAGATGGGGATCCCGGAGGAAAAGGTCTGGATGAACATGGAACACTACGGAAACGTCTCGTCCGCCAGCACCGCCATCGCTCTGGACGATGCCGTCCGGGCAGGGCGGCTTGCCCCCGGGCAGAAGGCCCTGTGCTGCGCCTTCGGCGGCGGACTGACCTGGGCGGGCGCCCTGGTGGAGCTTGCCTGAAGGCCTGCGGATCAGGGCGGGAAGATGTGCAGGACGGTTTTCGCACACAGAAAAAGGAGGCACCCCCATGAATTTGAACACCCTTCTGGGAACGGAATTTCCCTTTATCCAGGGCGGCATGGCCAACGTGGCCACCGGCGCATTCGCCGCCGCCGTCTCCAACGCCGGGGCTCTGGGGCTCATCGGCTCGGGCGGTATGGACACCGAGACCCTGCGTACCCACATCCGCGCCTGCCGGGCGCTCACCGACAAGCCCTTTGGCGTCAACCTCATGCTCATGAACCCCTGTGTGGAGGAGCAGGCAAAGCTCCTGGCAGAGGAAGGAGTGCAGGTAGTCACCACCGGGGCGGGCAATCCCGGCAAGTATGTTCCCGCCTGGAAAGAGGCCGGGATCAAAGTCTTTCCCGTGGTGGGCGCCGCCGTTTTGGCCCGGCGGCTCACCCGCTACGGCATCGACGGCGTCATCGCCGAGGGCACCGAGTCCGGCGGCCACGTGGGTGAAATGACCACCATGGCCCTGGTCCCCCAGGTCTGCGACGCAGTGGACGTGCCCGTCATCGCCGCCGGAGGCATTGCCGACGGCAGACAGGTGGCTGCCGCCGCCTGTCTGGGGGCGGTCGGCGTGCAGCTGGGCACCTGTCTGCTGGTGAGTGAGGAGTGTCCCATTCACGAAAACTACAAGCGGGCGCTTTTGAAGGCGGCGGATACCGACACCATGGTCACCGGCCGCACCACCGGCGCGCCGGTGCGGGTGCTGAAAAACAGAATGGCCCGGGAATATGTCCGCATGGAGAAGGAGCACCTGCCCCTGGCCGAGCTGGAAAAGCTCACTCTTGGCTCCCTGCGCCGGGCGGTTTTCGACGGAGACACCGACACCGGCAGCTTCATGGCGGGCCAGGTGGCAGGCCAGCTCCGGGAGATCAAACCTCTCCGGCATATTTTTGAGGAATTATACAGTGGGTATTATACCTGCGTGAAGGGGATGGCGGAGGAATGAAGCTTGCGGTTCTCTATGCCGGACAGGGCAGCCAGCACCCCGGAATGGGGGCGGAATTTTATGAGGCGTTCCCACGCTTTCGGGAGATCTACGATGCCGCGCCGGTGGATTTTGACTTGAAAACCACCTGCCTCTCCGACCCTGAGGGGCTGCTGGACCGGACCGAGTACACCCAGCCCTGCATGGTGGCCTTTGCGGCGGGGGTCACCGCCCTGCTCCGGGAGGCGGGGGTCGTCCCCGCCTATGCCGCCGGACTGAGCCTGGGGGAGTATTCCGCCCTCCACTGCGCGGGGGTTTTTGACGCGGGGACAGCCGTCTCCCTGGTGGCCTTCCGGGGCCGGGCCATGGCGGAGGCCTCCCGGGGGATCGAGAGCGCCATGGTGGCGGTGCTGGGACTGGATGGGGAATCTGCTGCCCAATGCTGCCGTGAGGCATCCTCCTTTGGGGTGGCCGAGGTGTGCAACCTGAACTGTCCCGGACAGATCGTTATCGGCGGGACGCTGCGGGCAGTGACCGAGGCGGCCGGGCGCTGCCGCGCCAGAGGGGCGAAACGGTGCCTGCCGTTAAAGGTCAGCGGCCCCTTCCACACCTCCCTGCTGGCCCCGGCGGGGCTGGCCCTGGAGAAAAAGCTGGCGGAGGTCTCCCTGGGGGAAATGGCGTTTCCCGTCCTCTTCAACCGCCTGGGGGATGTGATGGGGCCCGGGGACACGGTTCAACAGCTTCTGGTGGAACAGGTCAGTCACCCGGTGCAGATGGAGGACACCATTCGCCGTCTGGCGGAATACGGGGTGGACACCGTCGTGGAGGTCGGCCCGGGAAAGGTCCTTACGGGCTTTGTCCGCAAGACCTGTCCGGAGCTGAACTGCTGCCCGGTGGAGACCCCAGCCCAGCTGGAGGCCTTTTTAAAGATGTGGAAAGGGGAAGAGAGATGACATTGGAGGGAAAGACCGCTCTGGTCACCGGCGGCAGCCGGGGCATCGGCAGGGCCATTGTGACTGAGCTGCGGGCCAAAGGGGCCAACGTAGTGTTTTCCTATGCGGGAAACGCCGCCGCTGCCCGGGAGACTGCCGACGCCACCGGCGCTTTGGCGGTGCAGGCGGACGCCGCGGACCCCGCCGGAGCGAAGGCTCTGGCGGACGCCGCTCTCGCCGCCTTCGGCCGGGTGGACATTTTGGTCAATAATGCTGGCATCACCCGGGACGGGCTGCTCATGACCATGAAGGAAGAGGCCTTTGATGCGGTGCTGGACACCAACCTGAAGGGGGCTTTCCTCACCATGAAGGCGGTGTGCCGACCCATGATGAAGCAGCGCTGGGGCCGCATCGTAAATCTGAGCTCGGTGGTGGGCCTGCGGGGCAACGCCGGTCAGTCCAATTACGCCGCCAGCAAGGCCGGACTCATCGGACTGACCAAGTCGGCGGCCAAGGAGCTGGCCGGGAGGGGGATCACAGCCAACGCCGTGGCCCCCGGCTTCATTGACACCGACATGACCGCCGCCCTGCCGGAGAAGGCCCGGACGGAACTGGAAAAGACCATTCCCATGGCCCGGCTGGGACGGCCGGAGGAAGTCGCCGCTCTGGTGGCCTTCCTCTGCTCCGACGCGGCTGGCTACATCACCGGCCAGGTCGTCTGTGCGGACGGCGGCATGGCGGTCTGAAGGAGGAGATTACCATGGACAGACGACGGGTCGTCATCACCGGCATGGGGACCGTGAACCCCCTGGGGCACAGCGTACCGGATAGCTGGAAGGCCGTCCGGGACGGCGTGTGCGGAATTGGAGCCATCACCCGCTACGATACGACGGGACGAAAAGTCACGCTGGCCGCCGAGGTCAAAAACTTTGACCCGGAGGAGTGGATGGAGAAAAAAGACGCCAAGCGGATGGGCCGCTATACCCAGTTCGCCATGGCGGCCGCCGTGGAGGCCATGGCCGACGCCGGACTGGGCGAGCCCCGGGAGGGGGAGGACCGCACCCGCTGGGGCTGCGCCGTCTCCAGCGGCATCGGCGGGCTGGATCTCACCCAGGAGGAGACGCTGAAGGGAGAGGAAAAGGGTTACGACCGGGTCTCTCCCTTCTATATCCCCATGATCATCTCCAACATGGCCGCCGGGCTGGTGGCAATCCGCTTCGGCCTCAAAGGCATGAGCGCCTGCCCGGTCACTGCCTGTGCCGGAGGCTCCAACGCCATTGGGGACGCCTTCCGGGCCGTCCGGGACGGCTACGCCGACGTGATGGTCTGCGGCGGCACCGAGGCCGCCATCACCCCCCTGGCCATCGGGGGCTTTACCTCCATGAAAGCCCTGCACACCGGCACCGACCCTCTGCGGGCCTCCATTCCCTTTGACGCGGAGCGCTCCGGCTTTGTCATGGGCGAGGGTGCGGCCGTGCTGGTGCTGGAGAGCCTGGAGCAGGCGCAGGCCCGGGGCGCGCGGATCTATGCGGAGGTGGCGGGCTACGGCGCCACCTGCGACGCCTATCACATGACTGCTCCCGCCCCGGAGGGGGAAGGGGGCGCAAGGGCCATGGCCGAGGCGCTGGCCGACGGAGGCGCGGCGCCGGAGCAGGTGGGCTACATCAATGCCCACGGCACCTCCACCGCCCTCAACGACGCCGGAGAGACCGCCGCCATTAAGGCGGTGTTCGGCGCCCACGCCCGGACACTGGCGGTGTCTTCCACCAAATCCATGACCGGTCACCTGTTGGGAGCCGCCGGCGCGGCGGCGGCGGTGTTTACCGCCCTGGCGCTGAAGGAAGGCTTTCTCCCGGCCACCGTCAACTACCGCGTCCCCGACCCGGCCTGCGATCTGGACTACATTCCCAATGCGGGCCGGGAAGAGCAGGTAGAGTACGCCCTGACCGACGCCTTTGGCTTCGGCGGGCACAACGCCTGCCTGCTGCTGCGCAGATGGGAGGGGAAATGAATGGGTTTGCAGCTCAATTCCAATGAGATCGCGGAGATCCTCCCCCACCGGTACCCCTTTGCCCTGGTGGACCGCATTGTGGACGGAGAGCCGGGGGTGTGGGCCAGGGGCATCAAGTGCGTGTCGGTCAACGAGATGCATTTTTGCGGCCACTTTCCCCAGCAGCATCTCATGCCCGGCGTTCTCATTCTGGAGGCCCTGGCCCAGGTGGGGGCTGTGGCCGTCCTCTCTCTGCCGGAAAACCGGGGCAGGCTGGCGGTGTTCGGCGGCATCAAAAACGCCCGCTTCAAACGTCAGGTGATCCCCGGGGACGTGCTGGAACTGGAGTGCCGCATGGTTCGGCAAAAGGGGTCCGTGGGAGTGGGAGAGGCCAAAGCCACCGTGAACGGGCAGACGGCGGCCGTAGCTGAACTCACTTTTGCGCTGACGGACTCAAAATAAATGGCCCGCCCGCCAAAACTGTGGTATACTAAGGAAAAAGAAGAAATGGCGGGGGGAAGCGGCATGCTGGAGAAGCTGTTTGTAGAAGTGTATACCAAATTTAAACTGCATTTTTATCAGGAGATCTTTGAGCGCTTTCAGAACCGGGAGGCCAGCCTGACCACGGTGGAGACCTTTGCCATGGAGACCATTCAGGCGCTGGATTCCCCTACCATCAACGAGTTTGCCTCTTTTATGCGCATTTCGCCGCCCAACGCGGCTTACAAGGTCAACAGCCTGATCCGCAAGGGATATGTCCGCAAGGTCCAGTCCCGGGAGGACAAACGGGAATACCACCTGGAGGTGACGAGAAAATATCAGGACTACTACAATATCTCCAGCAGTTATATCGAGACGGTAGTGGGCCGGATGCGGCAGCGCTTTACCCCTGAGGATCAGGCCAAATTCACGGAGATTCTTCGGGTCATCACCAACGAGCTGATGCCGGAGGTCACCGCCGGCATGGAAAAGAACTGAAAAAAGTCCCCGCGCCGTCAAAGCGGCGCGGGGACTTTTTCCACACCTTCTGGGAAAACGGTGGACAAATTTTCGCCCCAACGGTAAAATAGAGAAAATCGAACCAAGCAAAAAGGAGAAATTATGGACAAGCTGACCGTCGGCATCCTGGCCCATGTGGACGCAGGAAAGACAACCTTATCCGAAGCGCTGCTCTACCGGGGCGGGCGGCTGCGCCGTCTGGGCCGGGTGGACCACGCCGACGCCTTTCTGGACACCGACGCCCTGGAGCGGGAGCGGGGCATCACCATTTTTTCTAAGCAGGCGGTCCTTCCGCTGGAGGACGTGGAACTGACCCTGCTGGACACCCCGGGCCATGTGGATTTTTCCGCCGAGGCCGAGCGCACACTGGCGGTGCTGGACTGCGCCCTGCTGGTGATTTCCGGCCCCGACGGCCCCCAGGGGCACACCTTCACGCTGTGGCGGCTGTTGGAGCGGGCGGGGGTGCCTGCCTTCCTTTTTTTTAATAAAATGGACCAGCCGGGGGCCGAGCGGGCCGCCCTGCTGGAAAAGGCCCGCGCTTCTCTTTCGGACGCCTGCCTCGACCTGAGCGATCCCGCAGTCTGGGAGGAGGCCGCCCTGGGCGACGAAGAGGCCATGGAGGAGTTTTTGGAGACCGGTACCCTGTCCCGTGAGACCCTTCGGCGTCTGGTGGGGACTCGAAAGCTCTTCCCCTGCCTGTTCGGCTCCGCCCTCCGGGCGGAGGGGGTGGACGAGCTGCTGGACGCCCTTTCCCGGCTGGCCCCCCGCCCGCTCCGGGGGCCGGATTTCGCCGCCCGGGTGTTCAAGATTTCCCGAGACCCTCAGGGGGCGCGGCTGACCCACCTGAAAGTCACCGGGGGGACCCTGCGGGTAAAGGACCTGGTGGCCCTCCCCGGAGGCGCGGAGAAGGTGGATCAGATCCGTATTTACTCGGGGGCCAAATTTCTCCCCGCGGAGGAGGCCGCCGCCGGGACGGTGTGTGCGGTGACCGGGCTTGCGGACACCCGGCCCGGACAGGCCCTGGGGGCGGAGCGGCTCTGGGCCCCGCCGGTGCTGGAGCCCGCATTGGTCTATCAACTCATCCTCCCGGAGGGCTGTGATCCCCATACCGCCCTCCCCAAACTCCGGGAGCTGGAGGAGGACCCCCAGCTCCATCTGGAGTGGAACGAGCGGCTGGGGCAGCTCCATCTGAGGCTCATGGGGACCGTGCAGGCGGAGATCCTCCGCCGGGTCATCGCCGGCCGCTTCGGTCTGGCAGTGGATTTCGGCCCCGGACAGGTAGTCTACCGGGAGACCATTGCCGCACCGGTAGAGGGGGTGGGACACTTCGAGCCGCTGCGCCACTATGCCGAGGTGCACCTGCTGCTGGAGCCGGGAGAGCGGGGGAGCGGGCTGCGCTTTGCCTCTGCCTGCCCGGAGGACCAGCTGGATCGAAACTGGCAGCGTCTGATCCTCACCCATTTGGCTGAGAAGGCCCACCCGGGGGTGCTCACAGGCTCCCCCATCACCGACATGAAGCTCACCCTGATCTCCGGCCGGGCCCATGAAAAGCACACCGAGGGGGGCGATTTTCGCCAGGCCACCTACCGGGCGGTGCGCCAGGGGCTGATGGGTGCTCGGTCCGTCCTGCTGGAGCCCTGGTACCGCTTTCGGCTGGAGCTGCCCGCCGCCAGCCTGGGCCGGGCCATGACCGACCTCCAGCGGATGGGGGGAGAGGTCCGGCCCCCGGAACAGGTGGGCGAGGAGACTGTGCTGGAGGGACAGGCCCCGGTGGCGGGGCTGCGGGACTACGCCGGAGAAGTGGCCGCCTATACCAGGGGCCGGGGGCGGATCTCTCTGACCCCCGGGGAGTACCGCCCCTGCCCCGATCAGGCGGCGGTGGCGGAGGCGCTGGGCTACGACCCCGAGCGGGATGTGGAAAACCCCGCAGGCTCGGTGTTCTGTGCCCACGGCGCGGGGTACAACGTGCCCTGGAACGAGGTGCCCGCCCACATGCACCTTCCTGCCCTGGACCTGTCCGGGGAGAAGAAGGAAACGGAAGCCGCCGCGCCCGCCCGCCGGTCGGCCCCGTCTGCCGGGAGCCTGGAGGATGACCGGGAGCTGCGGGCCATTTTTGAAAAGACCTATGGGGCGATCAAGCCCCGGGCCTTTCAGCCGCCTCCCAAAGCGCCCCGCGCAGCGCCTCCCGAGAGCCTGAGGCCGGTGAACACCGCCGCCCCCGTGGGGCCGGAGTATCTGCTGGTGGACGGCTATAACATCATTTTTGCCTGGGAGGATCTGAAGGCGGTGGCCCGGGAGAATCTGGACGCCGCCCGGAAGGTCCTCATGGATCTTCTGAGCAACTACCAGGGCTTCCGAAAGTGCCGGGTGATCCTGGTTTTTGACGCCTACAAGGTGCCCCAGGGCACGGGCTCCGTTTCCCGCTACCACAACATCCACGTGGTCTACACCAAGGAGGCTGAGACTGCGGACACCTATATTGAAAAGGCCAGCTATCAGCTCTCCCGGGAGCGCTGCCGGGTAAAGGTGGCCACCTCCGACGGGGCCGAGCAGCTCATCATTCTGGGCCACGGAGCCCTCCGGGTGTCGGCCCAGGACCTGCGGGCAGAACTGGAGCGCACCCGGGGTGAGATCTCCGCCATCATCCGGGCCAACAACCGCACCGGCGGCAGTCAGCCTGTGCGGGCCGCCTTTGAGCGGGCGGGAGAGAAGTAGACAGGAACAGGAGACAAAAAAGGTCCGCCCCGGGGGCGGACCTTTTTGGATTTTTGATCACTGCTTGATGACGATGGTGGCCACGAAGGTGGCGCCGTCATAGCTGCCGTAGGCGATGACGGTGTCCCCGGCGGCAAAGCCGTTGGACAGACTCAAGGAGGCGCCGGAGAGATCCAGCAGGCTGGCACTCTTCACATTCACCGTGACCAGACTGACCTTGCCCAGAGAGTCGGTGACCTGAACGGTCATCGTGCGGACGGCGCTGGAGGAGTTGGTGAGAAGCACCGTTCCGGTGAGGGATGTGGCGGAGGAGGCTGTACCGGTGATGGCGATGGAGATCACGGAATCGCCCTCGGTGACCAGCGCCACGGCATAGCCCGGTTTCAGGCTGTAAATGTTGGAGGAGGAGCCGTTCTGGGTGACGGAGACCCCCTCGGAAACGGTGTAGGTCTCGGTGGAACCGTCGGAGAGCTTCAGCTCCATGGTCACCCCGGCAGACTCCATGGTGATCCTGCTGATGGTGCCGGTGAGATTGGCGGACCGGGAGGTGGCGGCAATTTTGTTGACTTCGTTGTAGCGGAGAGTGACCGCCACACTGTCTCCCGTGCGGAGCCGGTCGATGGAGCTGGACTTGCCGTCCCGCGCAATGTCGGGCAGGTCGGTGATGTCCAGATTATAGGTGACCACATTGCCGTCGGCCTTGGTGACCGAGAGGACGGTGGTGGTGCCATAGTTGATGGAGGTGAGGGTCCCCTCCACTGTGACAGACCCGGAGTAGGCCGTCAGCTGAGCGATCATATTGTTGGAGATGAGGGCGGTGGCGTACCAGCCGCTTTCGATCTGAGACGCGGTGCGGGACTCGCCGTTATAGGTGATGACGGCACTGGAGCTGACGGTGTAGGAGACCTCCTTGCCGGTAAAGGTGTCGGTGATGTAGACCGCCTTGGCGGTGCCCACGGTGCCCAGGCGCTTGATGGGGCCCTGGACGTACTGTGTGACGGTGTCCACGGCCACGCTGGCGGCCTCCATGCTGTCGTTGCTCACCCGGACCTGAACGTAATCGCCCACGTTCCCTGTGGTGAGGGAGCCCAGTACCCCGTTGACGGTGACGGCGATGCCGGAGGGCAGCTTGTAGGTGTACACCACGCCGTTGAACAGCGCCACCCGCAGGGTGGTGACGCCGGAGGCGGTGGTCACGTTCTCCACCAGACCGGTGACCAGCTGAGTGCCGCCGGAGAGCTTGACCCCGGCCAGATGGTTCATCTCATCCACATAGCACACGGCGGTGGCGTAGCCGGCGTCCTCATCGATGAGGGAGCGGTCCCCCGCGGTCTTGCCCACCATCACATCGGTAAAGCGGTCGATGGCAAAGTTTTTCACGGCCCCGCCGGAAAGAACGGAGAGCTGGCCGTCGGCCAGACTGGACACTGAGCCGGTGTAGGTCGTGAGCACGCCGCACAGACGCGCCTCGGACACGGCGCCTCCGGCGGTGAGGTTCAGCCGGACATACTGCCCGGTTTTGAGGGCGGAGGCGGTGGTGAGCATATTGTCCTCATAAATTTTGGCAGCGGAGGGGATGGAGTAGGAGCGGGTGCCCTGAAAGTCGCTGGTCAGAGTGAGAACGGTGGCGCCGTCCCCGGCGGTGGTGACCGCGGAGATGGTGCCCGCCTGCCAGCCGTAGGTGGTGTACTCGCTCAGCTCGGTCTCGATCCCCGCCGACTCCATGAAGGTCAGGGCCCGGCTGAGCATGGCGGTCATCTGGGCCCGGGTCACGGCACCCTTGGGGTCAAAATTCCCGGTCTCGGTGCCCTTGACGATGCCGAAGTTGGTAAGTACATAGACATAGGGCTGAAGAGAGGCGGAGATACTGCTCTTGTCCTTGTAAGACAGAGAGTAGGTAGAGAGGCTCTTGGCCAGGGGCTCCAGCTGCATGGCCCGCACCAGATACATGCAGATGTTCTCCCGGGTGATGGTTTTGGCCAGCGCCCCCGCCTGGGACAGGGCGTCCAGCTCGGACAGGGAGAGCACCCCGGTCTCCACCGCCACCGCCATCTCCTTGGCGGCCCAGGAGACCATGCTTTCCGGAAGCAGTTTCTTCATTTCGTCGGCCCGGGCCTCTGCGATCTTGGCCTGGGTGCCGGTGCCCACGCCGGTGGCCCGCGCACAGAAGAGCAGCGTCTCGGCGGCGGTCATTTTGCCGTCCGGCTTGAAGGTGCCGTCCTCATAGCCCCTGGCGTAGCCCAGGTTGGACATTTTGCTGATGTCCGCGTAGCCCCAGTAGGTGCTGGGCACGTCGGTAAACTCAATGGCGGCAGCGGGCACTGCGGTCAGGGAGAGGGTGAGCGCCAGCGAGGCGGCCAGCGCCCCGAACCGTTTCAGATTCATACTCCTGTACCTCCAATATTCAAAAAAATGGATTCATTCTATAAAGTATATACGTTCCCGGTGAAAAAAGCAATCTTTTCACGTCGCAGGAATCCCCGCTGGAGAACCCTCACAGCTTTTTCTTCCGCAGGAGCCGGATATCCTCCCCGTAAAACCGGAGGACCCGGTATTCCCCTTCCAGCCGGGAGGCGGTCTGTCCGGCATACCGGGAGCGGACCCCGTCCATGGACAGATTGGAGGAGATGACGGTGGAAAGCCCCCGGGTGAGGCGGGTGTTCACCAGGGTGTAGAGGGCCGACTGGACAAAGGGAGTGGTCATCTCGCTGCCCAGATCGTCCAGGATCAGCAGGTCGCAGCCCAGATACCGCCGGGTCTCCCCCTGGGCCTCTCTCCCCTCTTCGACGCTTTTGGAAAACTTTTGTTCCTCAAACCGGGCAAATACATTCACCGCCGTGTCGTAGACCACGGAAAAGCCCTTCTCGGCCACCGTGCGGGCGATGCAGGCAGAGAGGAAGGTCTTGCCCAGCCCCGGGTTTCCCGAGAGAAAGAGATTTTTAAAGTAAAATTTTCCAAACTTCTGGGCGTAGTTGAGGCAGAGCTCACAGATGAACTCCATGTTTTCCCGGGGCGGGATCGTTTCCCCCGTCCAGGGGAGGGGGGAATACCAGTCCAGAGAGAAGGAGTCGAAGGACTGCTCCCCCAGATCCAGCAGCTTGGACAACTCCTTCACCTGCTCTTCGGCGCACAGGGCCCTGAGGCAGGAGCACATGCGGGTCCCCACCCAGCCCGTGTCCCCGCAGGCCTTGCAGGCGGGCGTGTCGGCAAGGGCGTCGGGGGGATACCCGGCGGAGCGGAGCAGCTCGGCCTGCCGGTTCTGAAGGACCATATTCCGGTCTTTGACCACCCGGAGGGCGGGGACTGGGTCGACGCCCGAGCGAAGGGAGGAGCGGATGATGTCCAGAATGGTGCCGCGGAGCTGCCGGTCGATGTCGGCCAGCTCGGGCAGACGGGCAAAAAGCTGTTTCCGGCGGCGCTCCAGCGCCTCCTGACGGCTCTTCCGGGCGTCCTCCAGACGCCCGGAGGCCCGGCGGAGAACGGCGGGATCGTATGCCATTTAATTCCCCTCCTTGCTCTGCTGTCTGAGAAATGCCCGCATCCGCTCCATGTCCTCCCGGGCCCGGCGGTCGGCCTCTCCGGGGGGCGCGGGCTGGGGTGCGGTGGCCCCGGCGGGGCGCTGGGGGCGCTGCGAGTCCCCGGCGGTGATCTGCTCGGGGGTGTGCAGGCCCTTCTGATGCCAGCTTTTCAAGATCGAATTCATGTAGGGCCAGTTGAGGGTCTGCTTTTTCAGCACGGTCCTCTCGTAGGCCAGACGAATGGCCTCGTCGGAAAAGCCCATGTCCACCCAGACTGTAATGTATTCCCGCTCCCGGGCCACCGGGGGCCTGTCCCGGATGTCCATGAGGGCCAGGATCCGCCCCGTCCGGGTGCGAAGGGACGCCAGGCGCTTGAGATGGGCCTCCGCACCCTCCACCGTGTCCACCCCCAGCTCCTTCCAGCGGAAGCATTCCTTCTGGATCTGGGGGAGGCGGGGCTTCTGACCGGTACCGTATTTCCGCCCGGTCTCCTCCGCGCACCAGCTCACCGCCAGCAAGATGACCTCTGCGGGGAGCCCGGCGAAGTCGTAGACGGTGTAGAGGCTCTTCAGATCAGCGGTGGAGAGCACTTTTCCCAGCCGCCGCTGCACTTCGGAGACCAGGGCCGGGAAGGGGGAGGCGGGATTTTCCAGCTCCCGGTTGAGATCGGCGGCCGTGTATTCCGGAGGCTCTGCCGGGGCGGGGGCCGGGGGAGCCTTGCTCCGCTTCGGATCGGCCAGCTTCATCCCGGCCAGCAGCTGCATGGCCCCATCGGCCCGGACCGGGTCCCATTTGAGGGTCCGGGCGGCGCCCGCGGCGTCGTATTCCCCGCCGGTTTTGAGCAGCCAGAGGTAGAGAAGGGCGGCGTCTCCGCTCCCGGCGGAGAGAAGCCGGTCGACGGCCCCGGCGGCCATGGACAGAATTCCTCCGGGCAAAAATGTGGGATCAGACACGCGCACACCCCCTGTTCGATCGTTTTCAATCTTTTATTCTACACGAAAACAGCCCCGCCGTAAATAGGAAATCCACGGGGCGAAGGCGGGAAAAAAATTCACGATTTTTTGTTTTTCAATCCGTGGTTCCTATGTTATAATAACTCATAGTATGTCTGCCGCGCAAAGCCCGCGGCAAAAAAGTAAGGAGGGGCGCGTTGTGAAAAACAAGGTGAGTGTGAATATCGCCGGTCTGGAGTACACGCTGGTGGCGTCCGAAGACGCCTCCTACATGGAGCGGGTGGCCCAGCATGTGGATGCCAAGGTGAACGAAGTGCTGTCGGGGGGCAAGGTCTCCACCACAGAGGCCGCCACCCTGGCTGCACTCAATATAGCGGACGAGTATTTTAAGGAGGTGGAGGCATCTGAAAACCTCCGGGGCCAGCTCAAGGAGTATCTGGAGGAGGCCACCGCGCTGAAGATGGAGCTGTCCGAGGCCAAGCGGGAGATCTTCAAGCTCCAGAACAAGAAGGGCTGACATGTTGGAGCTGCTTGCGCCCGCCGGGTCCATGGAGGCCCTCACCGCTGCCGTCCAGAACGGGGCGGACGCCGTTTATATGGGCTTCGGCGATTTCAATGCCCGCCGCAACGCCAAGAATTTCACCGAGGCGGATTTCGCCGCGGCGATCTCCTACTGCCACTTGCGGGGGGTGAAGGTCTACCTGACGCTGAACACCCTGCTCACCGACCGGGAGCTCCCGGCCGCCGCCGACCTGGCCCGTCGGGCGGCCGAGCTGGGGGCGGACGCGGTGCTGGTGCAGGATCTCGGCGTCCTGCGGGCGGCCCGACAGGCCGCCCCCGACCTCACCTTCCACGCCTCAACCCAGATGACCGTCCACAACCTGGACGGGGTGAAGGCCTGCGCCGATCTGGGCCTGAAGCGGGCGGTGCTTTCCCGGGAGCTGCCCGCGTCGGAGATCGAGTATATCTGCGACCGCTCGCCCATTGAGATCGAGGTGTTCGGACACGGGGCGCTGTGCATGTGCTACTCCGGGCAGTGCTTTTTCTCCGCTGTGGTGGGGGAGAGAAGCGGCAACCGGGGGCTGTGCGCCCAGCCCTGCCGGATGAAATACGGCTGGGGCGGCCGGGCGGACAGCTACCCGCTGTCCCTGAAGGACGCCTGCCTCATCGACCAGCTCCGCCGTCTGAAAAAAATGGGGGTCTCCTGCCTCAAGCTGGAGGGACGGATGAAGCGGGCCGAGTATGTGGCGGTGGTCACCCGCATCTACGCTACCCTGCTCCGGGAGGACCGTCTGCCCACTCCCCAGGAGCGGCAGGCCCTGGAGGATGCCTTCTCCCGCCAGGGTTTTACCAGGGGCTATTTTGAGGACAAGACCGGCCCGGCCATGTTCGGCGTCCGGGAGGAAAAGACCCCCGAGCCCAAGGAACTCTTCGCCCAGGCCCGACAGACCTATGTGGGCCAGGAAAATCCCCTGGTGGAGGTCAGATTTTACGCCATGATCCGCGCCGGGGAGCCGGTGCGGGTGGGGGTGGAGGACGGCGAGGGCCGGGTGGTCACCGCCGCCGGGGAGCCGCCCCAGGCCGCGCTCACCCGGGCCGTCACCGCCGGGCAGGTGGAGAAGCAGCTCTCCCGCACCGGCGGCACCCCCTACCGCTGCGCCGGGGTGAAGGCGGCGGTGGAGGATGGGCTGAGCGTGTCCCTCTCCGCCCTCAACGCCCTGCGGCGTCAGGTGCTGGAGGAACTCTCCGAAAAGCGTCAGACGCTGGAGCCCTGCCGCACCGGTGAGTATCACCCCGGCGTCCGTTATGAAAATCCGGGGGAGCCCCCCGCCCTCACCGTGTCGGTGCAGACCGCCGGACAGATCACCCCCCAACTGCTGGCGCTCTCCCCCGCCATTGTGTATGTCCCCGCCGAGGAGCTCTCCCTCCACCCCGAGTGCCTGGAGGGGCTGCAGGCCGGGACGGCTCTGGGGGTCATTGTGCCCCGGGTGGCCTGGGACCGGGAGCTGCCGGGGGTGCGCTCCCAGCTCCGGCGCGCCCGGGAGCTGGGAGCCGCCGAAGCCCTGGTGGGCAACCTGGGCCTGATCCCGGCGGCGGCGGAACAGGGGTTCACCCTCCGGGCGGACTACGGCCTGCCGGCGTTCAACGCCCAGGCTCTCAAGGAGTTCAAGCGCCTGGGCTTTGCCTCGGCCACCCTGTCCTTTGAGCTGAAGCTGGCCCAGATCCGGGACCTGTCCAAGGCCATTCCCGCCGAGGCCATCGTCTACGGACGCCTGCCCCTGATGCTCACCGAGAACTGTATCATCAAAAACCGCACCGGCCGCTGCGGCTGCGAGGGGGAGAACGTCCTCACCGACCGCCGGGGGGCCCGGTTCCCGGTGGTCAAGGCCCCCGGCTGCCGCAGCGAGATTTTGAACAGCCGCCCCCTCTTCCTGGCGGACAAGCCGGAGTGGAAAAAGGCGGGGCTCACCTACGCCCGGCTGGCCTTCACCACCGAAAGCCCGGCCGAGTGCGTCCAGGTGCTGGAGCGCTATCAGGGGAAGAGCGGCTGGGCTCCGGCGGAGCTGACCCGGGGACTCTATTACCGGGGCGTGGAATGAGCGTGCCGGGACAGATCCCATCCATGATTGAGAAAACGAGGTTGTCACACACGATGGAATTGAAAATCAAAGCCCTCTCCCCCAAAATCGGGACGGAGATCGAATACCCCTCCTACGCCACATCCGGTTCCGCCGGGATGGACCTCAGAGCCTGTATCGATGGACCGCTCACCGTCCCCGGCGGCGGCCGGACCTGCGTGAAGGTGCCCACCGGACTGGCCATCGCCCTGCCGGGGCCGGAGTACGTGGCCCTGGTCTTTGCCCGATCCGGGCTGGCCGCCAAACACGGAGTGGCTCTGGCCAACGGTGTGGGGGTCATCGACAGCGATTACCGCGGGGAGATTCAGGTGGCGCTTTCCAACCATGGCTGGAAGGACTATTTGATTCAACCCGGCGAGCGCATCGCTCAACTGGTGGTGCTGCCGGTGGCCCAGGCGGAGATTCTGGTCACCGACACGCTGGACGACACCGAGCGGGGCTCCGGTGGCTTCGGCTCTACCGGCAAGGCGTAAGGGAAAGAGGGTTGTTTTACCATGGAGATCATTTTGGCCTCCGGCTCTCCCCGCAGGCGGGAGCTGCTGGGGCAGATGGGTGTCCGGAACTTTCGCACCCTGACCCCTGATATCGACGAGCACTCCGACCGGCCCCTGCCCCCCGGCCGGCTGGTGGAGACCATCTCCGCCGAGAAGGCCCGGGCGGTGGCGGCCCAGGCGGGGCCGGACGCTCTGGTCATCGCCGCCGATACGGTGGTGGCCCTGGACGGAGCCGTCCTGGGGAAGCCCGCC
This sequence comes from Candidatus Pseudoscillospira sp. SGI.172, assembly GCF_050313575.1. Classification (NCBI taxonomy): domain Bacteria; kingdom Bacillati; phylum Bacillota; class Clostridia; genus Candidatus Pseudoscillospira; species Candidatus Pseudoscillospira sp. SGI.172. Next base: position 62,895 of record NZ_JBNPLQ010000003.1, read on the forward strand.
GATCCCGCCGATGCCCGCCGGATGCTCGCCGCCCTCTCCGGGCGCCGCCATCAGGTCTACACCGGCTTCACCGTCCTCCGGGGCGGGGAGGCCGTCACCCGCAGCGAGGCCACTGAGGTGGCCTTCCGCCCTCTCTCCCCCGGGGAGATCGACGCCTATGTGTCTACGGGAGAACCCTTGGACAAGGCGGGGGCTTACGGGATCCAGGGCGTGGGCGCGCTGCTGGTGGAGCGCATCCGGGGGGACTATTTCAATGTGATGGGCCTTCCGGTGTGCGCCCTGGGACAGGTATTGGCGGGGTTTGGCGTGGACTGTCTGGCCCTGTCCGCCCGGCGGTGAACGCCGAACACGGTTAGGAGACAAGAGCGTGAAAGATTTCCTCAAACACAATGGAATCCTGATTTTGGTGATCGCGGTGCTGCTGGCCCTCATCACGGCGGTGCTCTCCCTGACCTTCGGGGGGATGGCCGATCCCCTGTCCAACGCCGCGGGAGTTATCGCCACCCCCTTCCGAAACGGCATCAACGCCTTCGTCAACTGGACCGAGGGAGTTTACTCCGACGCCTTCCAGCGGGAGAGCATGCAGGAGGAGCTGGAGGCGCTGAAAAAAGAGAACGCCGAGCTGAAGAAGCAGGCCCGGGACGGGGCGGCGGCCAGCCGGGAGAACGAGCGGCTGCGCAATCTGCTGGGGCTGAAGACCGAGCGGCCCGATTTCCAACTGCAGGAGGCCGCCGTCACTGCCCGGAGCGCCTCCAACTGGAGCTCTACCCTCACCATCAGCAAGGGCTCGGCCGCCGATGTGGCGGCGGGAGACTGCGTGGTGGATGAATACGGCAATTTGGTGGGCGTGATCTCCGAGGTGGGGCTCAACTGGTCCCGCCTCATCACCGTGGTGGATGTGGACCTGGAGGTGGGCGGGCTCATTGCCCGTACCGACGGGGCCGCCATCCTGGAGGGGGACTTCCAGCTGATGGGACAGGGAAGGCTGAAGCTGGCCTATCTGCCGGAGGACACCCGGCTGCTGGCGGGGGACACCATCCTCACCTCCGGGCTGAAGTCCGGAGACACCGCCGCCTACCCCTCGGGGCTGGTGGTGGGCTATGTGGAGGAGGTCCGCTCCGACGACAGCGGCATGAGCGATTACGCTGTGCTCACCCCGGCCGCCGAACTGGGCAAGCTGGAGCAGGTGTTTGTCATCAAAGAATTCAGCATGGTGAAATAAAATACGAAGGAGGGTATCGGAGCCGTGACGACCAAAGATTTCTCTATCAAGTGGCTGGCCTATGCGCTGGCTCTGCTGCCGGTGTGGTTTGCCCAGGCGTTTCTGGTCAACCGCTTTCCCCTCTTTGGCGTGGTCCCTTCTCTGCTGCCCCTGGCCGCGGTGGCGGTGGCGGTGCTGGAGGGGGCTTCCGCCGGGGCGGGCTTCGGCCTGGCGGTGGGCGTGCTGTTCGACACGCTGGAGCCGGGGAGCGCGGGGTGGATGACTCTGGCGCTCACCCTGGTGGGGCTGTGCGCGGGTCTGCTGGCCCAGTACGTGCTGCGCCAGGATCTGCTGGGCTGTCTGGTTTGCTCGGTGCTGGCTCTGGGGGCCATTGATGCCGGGCGGATCCTCGCCCGGCTCCTGACAGGGCGGGCCGGGCTGTCGGCCATGGCGGCGGTGGCCGGGCGGGAGATCGCCTGGTCGCTGTGCTTTGTGCCCCTTGTCTACCTGCTGTTCCGCTGGGTGTTCCGGCGGGTCCCCAAGGCCACGGTCCTGTGAGAGGTTTTTAAGAATATGGATGGGAAACAATTTCAATTTCGCACCCGGACAGTGCTTTTGATCCTGGCCGCTGTCTTTTTGGCCTTCACGGGTGTGCTTTACAACCTGCAGGTGGTTCACGGGGGCTATTATCTGGAGCAGTCTACCCGGAAGATCGCCAACACCGAGACGGTCCAGGCGGCCCGGGGGGAGATCCTGGACCGGTACGGCCGGGTGCTGGTCTCCAATCGGGCCAGCTATCAGGTGAGTCTGGACACCTCCCTGATGGGGGATATCCAGGGCCGCAACACAACCCTTTTAAAGCTGCTGGCGGTCTGCCGGGAGCAGGGGGTGGCCTGGACGGACACCCTGTGCATCAGCGGGGAGGCTCCTTTTTCCTATACGCAGGCACGGCCGTTCGAGACCCTTTCCGCCGACGGGACGGAATCTCCCTCCCAGCTGGCCCGACTGGTCGAGTCGCTGAAGCTGAAGGATCTGCCCGAAAACCCCACCGCCGGTCAGATGGTGGACGCACTGCGCGCCTACTTTGAAGTGGATGGAAGCGTGGGCGAGGCCGAGGGGCGGGCGCTGGTGGGGGTCCTCTACGAACTGGCCCTTCGTTCCAAGGACGTGGCCCGCACCTCCTATGTCTTTGCCCGGGATGTGAATATCGCGTTTATTACCGCGGTGAAGGAGGGGAAGCTCTCCGGCGTGAAGATTGACACGGTCACCGTGCGCCAGTATGAGACCGAGTACGCCGCCCACCTGCTGGGCCAGGTGGGGCCCATCTACGCCGAGGACTGGGACCGGTACAAGGACAAGGGCTATTCCATGAACGACACCGTGGGCAAGGACGGCGTGGAGGCCGCCTTTGAGGATCTGCTCCGGGGCACACCGGGCACCCGGGACATTGAGCTCAACCAGAGCGGCAAGGTGGTCAGCGAGAACTGGCACGTCAACGCTGAGACCGGCGAGGTGGAGGCACCAAAACCGGGGAACAACGTGATGCTCACCGCCGATATCAAGCTCCAGGAGGTAGTGGAGGAGTCCCTCAAGCGCCACGTTCCCGGGATGACCGACGAGACCGAGGGGGCCGCCTGCGTGGTCACCGATATGACCGGCGGCATCCTGGCCATGGCGTCCTACCCCACCTTTTCCCCGGAATCCTATTCCCGGGACTACAACGCCCTCTCCGCCGATCCCCTCAAGCCGCTTTTCAACCGGGCGCTCCAGGGACTCTACGCCCCGGGCTCCACCATAAAGATGGCCGTGGCGGCGGGCGGGCTGGAGGAGGGGGTCATCTCCACCACCGAGGAGATCCTGGACACCGGCCGCTACAAGCACTACGACCGCATTGAGGATCAGCCCATGTGCTGGTACTACCGCCAGTACGGCCGGACCCACGGCTGGGAGAATGTGTCGGAGGCCATCCGGGACTCCTGCAATATCTACTTTTACGAGACCGGCCTGCGGCTGGGCATCGAGAAGATCGACACTTACGCCGCCCTCTTCGGCCTGGGACAAAAAACCGGTCTGGAGCTCTACGAGGAGGCCGGGGAGATGGCCGGGCCGGCCACCAGCGCCAAGCACGGTCAGGCCTGGTACGAGGGCGACACCATGTACGCGGCCATCGGACAGGGCAACACGAAAGTCACGCCCATCCAGTTGGCCAACTATGTGTCCACCCTGGTCAACGGCGGTTCTCATTACGCCACGCACCTGCTCAAAACCGTGAAATCCAGCGATTTTTCTCAGGTGGTGGAGGAATACCGCCCGGAGATCCGGGACGAGATCAACCTTGATCCGGCCAACCTGGCGGCGGTGAAAAAGGGAATGGGCATGGTGGCCAGCGAGGGCTCTGCCGCCGTCTATTTCAAGGATCTGGGCGTGACAGTGGGGGCCAAGACCGGCACCGCGCAGGTCTCCCGCAACAGCGAGGCCAACGCCATTCTGGTGGCCTTCGCCCCCTATGAAAACCCCGAGATCGCACTCTCCATCGTGGTGGAGAAGGGCGGCTCCGGCACACTGGTGGCGGCCATCGCCGCCGAGATCCTGGACTACTACTTTTCCGCCAAGGGCGCCATGGAGGCCGCTCCGGCGGAGAATGCGCTGGCGCGGTAAGACACGACCTGAATAAAGAAGTGAGGAATCCGCTTGACGCAGTGGTTTGATCCCGCCGATCCCCGGTGCAGGGCCCCCTACGGGGCCGTGCCGTCGGGGACGACAGTGACGTTTACCCTCCGGCCGGCCCGGTCGGAGGGCTTTTCCAGGGCGGTGCTCGCCGCCCGCTGGGAGTTCGACGCAGACCGGGTCACGGAAACGCCCCTTCCCTGGGTTGGGATGGATGGCGACCGGGACCTTTTTTCCGCTGCGCTGGAGACCGAGGGCTATGTGGGGCTGGTCTGGTACACCCTTCGGCTGGAGGGACTGGACGGGCGGCGGGAGACCACCGAGGAGCTCCAGCTCACCGTCTATGACCCTGCCGAACGGGTGCCCAGCTGGTTTGGGGAGGGGGTCACCTATCAGATCTTTCCCGACCGGTTCTGCCGCCTGAGGGTCCCCGATCCCACAGGGATGGTGGGCGGCCGCACGGTCCACGGGGATTGGACGGAGGAGCCGGAGTACCGTCCCGACGAGCGGGGAGAGGTGCGCAACCGGGACTTCTTCGGCGGGAGTCTGCCGGGGATCACGGCGAAACTCCCCTATCTCCAAAGCCTTGGGGTGGAGACCCTCTATCTCTGCCCCATCTTTGAGGCCGCTGAAAACCACCGCTACGGCACCGCCGACTATGAGAAGATCGACCCCATGCTGGGTACGGAGGAGGATTTTTCCGTCCTCTGCCGCCGGGCCCACGCCCTGGGGATGCGGGTGATGCTGGACGGGGTGTTCAACCACATGGGCTTTGTCTCCCGCTACTTCAACGGCGACGGCTTCTATCCCGGGCAGGGGGCCCATCAGAGCCAGGACTCTCCCTATTATGACTGGTTCACCTTCCAGCACTGGCCGGATCAATATTCCGCCTGGTGGGGGATCTATTCCCTGCCCGCCGCAAACAAGGAGAGCCGGGCGTGGCTGGACTATATCACCGGGCCGAACGGGATCATCCGCCGCTGGCTGCGCGCCGGGGCGGACGGCTGGCGGCTGGACGTGGCCGACGAGCTCCCTGATGCCGTGGTGGCCGCCATTCATGCCGCCGCCCGGGCGGAAAAACCGGACGCGGTGGTCATCGGCGAGGTGTGGGAGGACGGCTCCAACAAGATCGCCTACTCGGTCCGCCGCCGCCACCTGCTGGGCGGGCACTGCGACGGGCTGATGAACTATCCTCTGCGCTCCGCTCTGCTGGACTATCTGCTGGGGGGAGACGCCGGGGCCTTTCGCCGGACGATGGAGCGGCTGCGGCAGAACTATCCGCCCTGGGCCTTTGCCTCGGCCATGAACGCCCTGGGCACCCACGACACCCCCCGGATCCTCACGCTGCTGGGGACAGGGGGCGAAGGGAAGGACCGCTCCCGGGACTGGCGGGCCTCCTACCGGATGACCGCGGCGGAGCGGGAGCGGGGAGAAGCCCGGCTTCGGCTGGGCGCGCTGCTCCTCTATGCCTTTCCCGGCTCTCCCACCGTTTACTATGGAGACGAGGCGGGAATGGAGGGGTTTGAAGACCCCTTCAACCGCCGCACGTTCCCCTGGGGGGAGGAGGCCGGGGGCCTGGTCTCCTGGTTCACCGCCCTGGGGAGGGCCCGGAGGGAGCTGGCTTGCCTTCGGCGGGGCGGGTTCTCCTGGCTGACGTGTTCCGGAGGCCTGCTCTCCTTTGCCCGGACGCTGGAGGGGCAGACGGCAGTGGCGGCGGTCAACGCCGGAGAGGCGCCGGCGGAGCTGGCCCTCCCATGGGGCGAGAATCTGGAGCTGCCCGGCGGCGCCGGGCGGCTGCTCCTTCGTCAAAACGGAGAAACTGTTACGTTTTTATAAAAATGTGAAAAGTTCAAAGATATTTAAAAAATATATGTTAAGCTGTATCCATCGACACACTGTGAGGTGGATTCTATGCGGCTGAAAAGAAAACTGGCGGCATTGGCCTGTGCGCTGAGTCTTTTGACCGGCCCGGTTCTGGCCGCCGGTGAAGGATATCCCGATGTTTCCGCCGGGGACTGGTTTGCCCCCGCCGTGCAGGAAATGACGGAGAAGGGGGTCATGACAGGACTGGCGGACGGCCGGTTCGCCCCTTATGCGGTGGTGGACCGGGCCACCGTGGTCACGGTGCTGTGGCGGCTGGCCGGCGCGCCTGCGGCCACAGTGGCGAAGCCATTCCCCGATGCGGTGGACACCTGGTACGATGTGGCGGCGGCCTGGGCAAAGGGGCGGGGGATCGCCACGGGCTATGCAGACGGCACCTTCGGCGGGAGCGATGCGGTGACCCGGGAGCAGCTGGCCGCTTTTCTCTATCGCTATGCCTGCCAGATGGGACAGCCTCTGGCTGACGGGACCCTGGGCCTGTTCAGCGACGCGGGCGCGATCTCCGGCTGGGCCAAGACGGCGGTGAGCCATGCCGTGGGGGCCGGGATCCTGCAGGGGAGCGACCGGGGGACCTTGGAGCCCCAGGGAAGTGCCAACCGGGCCGCCCTGGCGGTCATGCTCCAGAGGATGCTTATCCCGGCGGCGGGATGAGCACCTTATTTGTGTCTGAATTGGAAAAGGTTTGTGAACCTTTCCCGGGATTCCTTGACGGCGGGGTGTCTTTGCGGTATGCTTCGCTCACAAATAAAATGGAAGGAAGGGACGGACCATCATGGACCACGTTCTGATGTACTATCTCCGGGTCAGTCAGCATCTCTCCCAGCAGTTCCGCAGTCACTTTGGGAAGCTGAACCTCACATTTCCCCAGGCTCTGGTGCTCAGTGTGCTGGGAGGAGAGGGGCCGATGCCCATCAGTCAGTTGGCCGAGCGGACGGGAAGCGCCAATTCCACAGTCTCCGGGATCGTGGACCGGCTGGAGAAGCTGGGCCTGGCCAGACGCACCCGGTCGGAGACCGACCACCGCGTCATTTACGTAGAGGCCACCGATCACTATCAGAAATTGCGCACCAAGGCCGAGACCGGGGTGAATGAATATTTTGACAGCTTGCTGGGGGAGCTGGCGCCGGAGGAGCAGGAGACCGTGGCCAGGGGCCTGAAGCTGCTGGATCGGGCGCTGACCGGCGGGCAGGAGGAATAGACCGGCAGGCCCGGTGGTTAAGATAAGCGCGGCAGCCCCGCAGGGACCGTGAGGGGCGGGCCGTGAGAGGAGGAAGAGAGCGAGTGCGAAGGACATATGGGTATGACTCCTATCGGGGGCGTTTTGGGTGGAGAAATATCCTGACGATCCTCATTGTGTTCCTGCTGGTCGTGCTGGCAGCGGCAGTGGCCGCCTTTTTCCTGCTGCAAAAATATGTGGTTTATACCGATGACGGTCAGGCCCGGCTGGAGCTGCCTTTCCTCCAGCAGAAGGAGAGCCTGCCCCCGGCATCCGCCGGGGTGGGGGAGCCGCCTGTGGTGGTGGTGACGGCCCAGCCCAGCCCCGCGCCGGAGGAGGAATTTTTGCGGGCCGCAGTCCTGCCCCGCAGCGCCCTCTATGACGGCACGGCGGAGGAGCAGGTGGCCGCCGCGGGCGGCAACGCCGCCTGGTTCGACATGAAGGCCGACGACGGCACCCTGGGCTACGTCTCCGACCTGCCCGCCGCCATCCGCTTCGGCTCTTCCGCTGCCGACCCCGCCCTCAACGCGGCCATCAAAGCCCTCAACGACGGGGGGCTCTACACGGTAGCCCGGGTGTCCTGCTTCCGGGACAACCTGGCGCCCCGGCAGGACAATTCTCTGGCGGTCAGGACCAACAGCGGCTATAACTGGCGGGACGCCGGAGACATCCGCTGGCTGAGCCCCACTGTCGAGGGCGCTCAGGACTATGTGGCGGGCGTCTGCCGGGAACTGGCAGCGTTGGGCTTTGACGAGATCCTGCTGGACAACGCCGCCTACCCCACTGCCGGACAGCTGGAGTATATCAAGCGGGGGGGAAACTATGACGAGAGCCGGTTTTCCCAAGTTCTGGACGCCTTTTACGCAAAGGTGCGGGAGGCGTTGAAGGACTACCCGGAGGTGAAGCTCTCCCTGTCCGCAGGCGGCGCGGCCCTGACCGGGGCGGGGGACAAAAGCGGCCAGACGGCCCGGCTGCTGGGAAAGTACGCCGACCGGCTCTATCTCCCAGGCCCGGAGAGCGAGGAGGTCTCCCGCCAATACGACCGGGCGCTGGAGGGGATGGGGCTGTCCCCGGCCCGGATGGTCTTTACCTCGCCGCCCTATGTGCCGCAGCCCGCTTCCTCTTACGCCCCAATGGGGGGCACGCTTTTCTCCCCCGCGCAGGAAACAATGCGCCGGGACCCGTGACATGGGCCCCGGCGCGTTGTTTTTTGAAGACAGGCTGGATTTATTTAAAATAACCAAATTATAAGTTTAAACTAAAAAGTTTATATATAATTTTTCATATCTATTTTGGAAAAGGGAGAAAATGGGCGAAAAAACAACAAAAAAAGTGCTAAAATATGCGATAAAAAAAGATATTTTAGTCTATTTTTTGATATCCAGTGCAAAATGACGACAAGAAAATGGGCTTGCAATCCGGTCGGCTTTCGAGTAAGATAAAAAATAGCAATGTCCTATGATTCCCAGGATAAAAAGGCGGTGAGAACATGTCGATGGACGCGATCAAACAGGTGACTGAGACGGAAGCGGAGGCCCGGGAGCGCAAAGCCCAGGCCCAGGCCCAGGCCCAGGCGCTGCTGGCCCAGGCCCAGAAGGACGGGCAGGCAAAGCTGAACGAGGCTCGGAAGGCCGCCCAGACTCAGGCCAGGGTGTGGATGAGCCAGGCGGAGGAGACCGCCCGGGATAAGACCCGGGAGGCGCTGGCGGAATATGAAAAGGACTGCCAGACGCTCCGGGAGAAGGCCGCGGAGAAATTGGACGAAGCCGCGGCGCTGATCGTCAGAAGGGTCGTGAATACCTGAAATGGCTATCGTGAAAATGAAACGCCTGCGGCTCATCGCCCTGCGCGCAGACCGGGAGGAGCTTTTGAAACGGCTCCAGGATCTGGGGTGCGTGGAGATCGACGAGCCGGAGGACACAGGAGACGATCCGGCCTGGGCAGCTCTTGCCCGCCCCTCCGACGAGGCGCTGGGGGAGGCAAGGGAGCGGCAGAGCCGGGTATCCGAGGCGCTGGAGGCGCTCAAACAGTATGCCCCCGAGAAGGGGGGCGGCTTCTCACCCCGGCCGGAGGTCACCCGGAAGCAGTTCTTGGACCGGGAGGCCTATGACCGGGCCCTCCGGGACGCCGGGGCCCTCTGCGACGCCAGGCGGGACATCGCCGCGCTGGAGTCGGACTTCGGAAAGCTCCAGGCCCAGCAGGCTGCCCTGGCCCCTTGGCTGTCCCTGGAGATCCCGCTGGAGACCGCGTCCACCCCGTCGGTGACCGCCCTCTTCGGGACCCTTCCCGCCGGGGAGGAACCGGAAGCCCTTTTGGGGGAACTGGGGCAGGCCGGGGAGCTTTGCTCCTTCACCTCGGCGGGCCGGGACCGGAACGTTCAGTATCTCTTCTTCCTCTGCCACCGGAGCGTGGCTGACCAGGCCGTGGAGCTCCTGCAGGCGCACGGCTTTTCCCGCGCCACCTTCCGGGGCCTCACCGGGACCGCGGCGGAGAACGACCGTCGGCTCCAGGGAGAGTTGGAGGCCAATCGCAAAGCGCGCCAGGCCCTGGCCGAGAAGGCCGCCGGGTACGCCGGGGAGCGGTCCGCTCTGCGGCTGTGCGCCGACCGGACCGCTCAGGATGTACGGCGGGAGACCGCCAAGGCCCAGCTCCGGGATACCGGGGAGACCTTTTACCTCGCCGGCTGGTTCCCGGCGGAGGATCAGGGGGCGCTGAAGGCCCTGCTGGACGGCTACCCCTGCGCATGGGAATCCGCCGACCCCGCGCCGGAGGACTATCCCCAGGTGCCGGTGAAGCTGAAAAACAACTGGTTTACCCGGCCCCTCAACATGGTCACTGAGATGTACTCCCTCCCCGCCTATGGCGGGGTGGATCCCAACCCGCTGATGGCCCCCTTCTTCGTGCTGTTCTACGGCATCATGCTGGCGGACATGGGGTACGGCCTTCTGATGATCCTGGCCTCCCTCATCGTCACCAGGAGGCTCAAGCCCAAGGGGACCATGGACCACCTGTTCCGACTCATGGGTCTGTGCGGGGTGAGCACTTTTGCGGTGGGCGCGCTCACCGGGGGCTTCTTCGGGGATTTTATCCCCCAGCTGGCCAAACTCATCGACCCCAACACCACCCTTACCGCCCTGCCCTCGCTCTTCACCCCGTTGGACGACACCCTGTCCATCCTGGTGGGAGCCATGTGCCTGGGCTTTGTACAGATCGTCACCGGCATGGCCATCAGCTTCGTAGAGAAGCTGAAAAAGGGCCAGGTCATGGACGCCGTCTGGGAGGAGGTCACCTGGTGGGTGGTTTTCTTGGGCGCGGGCCTGGCGATTCTGGGCGTGACCAAGATCGTCCTCATTGTGGGGGGCGTGATGATCCTGGTGGGCTCCGGCTGGAACGCCAAGGGCTTTGGCAAGGTCACCGCCGTGTTCGGTTCCCTTTACAACCATATCACAGGCTACTTTGGAGACATCCTGTCCTACTCCCGTCTGATGGCCCTGATGCTGGCGGGCAGCGTGATCGCCCAGGTGTTCAACACCCTGGGCGCCATCCCGGGGAACATCTTCCTGTTCCTCATCATCTCTCTGGCGGGCAACGCCCTGAACTTTGCCCTGAACCTGCTGGGCTGCTATGTGCACGACCTGCGCCTGCAGTGCCTGGAATACTTCGGGAAATTCTATCAGGACGGCGGGAAGCCCTTCCAGCCCCTGGACATCAAGACCAAATACATTGACGTGGTACAAGAATAAAGGAGGAAATCATTATGTTTTTGGAAAACATTGGCGGTCTGGCCCTGGCGCTGCTGGGCGCGGGCCTGGCGGCGGTTCTGAGCGGCATCGGCTCTGCCAAGGGCACCGGCATCGCCGGTGAGGCGGGCGCCGGCCTCCTCTGCGAGGACCCCGGTAAGTTCGGCAAGGTGCTGATCCTTCAGGTCATCCCTGGCACCCAGGGTTTGTACGGCCTGGTGGTCTGGTTTTTCGCCATTTTCCGCATGGGCCTGCTCTCGGGCACCCTTCCCGACCTGTCCATCGCCCAGGGAATGCAGTACCTTTTTGCCTGCCTGCCCATGGCCCTCGGAGGCCTCTTCTCCGCCATCGCCCAGGGCCGCGTGGCAGCCGGCTCCATCAACATTCTGGCCAAGAAGCCCGACGACTGGTCCAAGGGCATGATCCTGTGCATCACCGTGGAGTTCTACGCCATCCTTTCCCTGCTGGCCTCCATGCTGATGATCATCAATATCAGTGCATAATGAGGATCACACTGGAAAGGCGGAAACCGTATGAACGGATTGGATAAGATCACGGAACGAATTGATGCCGACGCCAAGGCGGAGGCCGGCCGCATCTTGGCGGACGCCCAGGCCAAGGCCGATGCCATTGCCGCCGAGTGGGCGGAAAAGGCCCGGCGGGAGACTGACGACATCCTGGCCCGGGGCAAGAAGAATGCCGCCGAGCGGCAGGAGCGCCTGGCCAGCGTAGCCCGGCTGGAGGGCCGCAAGAAGCTGCTGGGGGCCAAGCAGGAGATGCTGGGGAAGGCCTTCGACCGGGCCCTGGAACAGCTTCTGGGGCTGCCCGAGGAAGAGTATGTGGAGCTGCTGGCCGCCATGGCGGCCAAGGCGTCGGTCACCGGGCGGGAGAGCGTCGCCTTTTCCAAGCGGGACCGCTCCCGCGTGGGCAAGCAGGTGGTCACCCGGGCCAACGAGATCCTGGCCCGCCGGGTGGCCCCCAAGCTGCCTGAGGAGCTCACCAGTTCCACCGCCGGCGCCATTCTGGACAAGGTGGTCACCGCCGGTTCCGCCCTGCTGGCCGGCACCGGCATGCTCACCCTGGCCGAGGAGACCCGGCCCATTCGGGGGGGCTTCATCCTGGCAGCCGACGGCGTGGAGATGAACTGCGCCTTTGAGACCCTGGTCCGTCTGGCCCGTCCAGAGCTGGAGCGCCAGGTGGCCGACGTGCTGTTTGTCCGGGAATGATTCTCCCTCCGGGGAAAGGAGGAAGCCGTGAAAGATACTGATTATCTCTCCATCTCCACCCGCGTCCGGGCCATGGAGAACAGACTGTTCGGCCGGGAGCGCCGGGAGCGGATGATCGACGCCCGCACCGACGAGGAGGCCCTCAAGATCCTCGCCGAGTGCGGCTACGCAGAGCCGGAGGACCTCTCGGTCCCTGCCCTCAACCGCGTGCTGACCAGGGCGAGAGCCGGCCTCTTTGCCGATCTGCGCTCGGCCGTGCCCCAGCCGGCGCTGGTGGAGGTGTTTCAAATCAAATACGATTACCACAATCTCAAGGTCCTGGTCAAGGCCGAGGCCCTGGGAGAAGAGGCCGCCCGGCTGCTGATGGCCGGGGGGCGCTATGACCCCGGGGCGCTGGCCGATGCCTATCGCCGGGGGGCGCTGGGGGACTATCCGGAGGCTCTTCACCGTGCGGCGGAGGAGGCCCGGGAGACCCTGAACGCCTCGGGTGATCCCCAGGCCGCCGATCTGATCCTGGACCGGGCCTGCTACGAGGAGATGACCGCCGCGGCCAAGGCCAGCGGGAGCGCCTTTTTGCAGGGCTATGTCCGTCTGGCAGTGGACGCCGCCAACCTCCGCACCGCCGTCCGCTGCCAGCGGATGGGCGCGGGGGGCGAGGTGCTGGCCGGCAGCCTGCTCCCCGGCGGAAACGTGGAGCCCCGGGCCATCGCCGTCTCCAGGGGCGGAGAGCTGAGCCGCCGGTTCGCGGGGACCCCTCTGGAGAAGGCTGCCGAGCTGGGCGCAGGTCTGACCGCCCCGGGGGCCGGGAACCTCACCGGCTTTGAAAAGTGTTGTGACGACGCCCTGAACGGCTACCTGAGCCAGGCCAAGCGGGTGGCCTTCGGAGAGGCCCCTGTGGTGGCCTACCTGTGTGCCCGGGAGGCGGAGGCCACTGCCATCCGCACCATCTTGGCGGGCCGGAAGGCCGGACTGAGCGGCGATGCCATCCGGGAAAGGATGCGTGAGAGCTATGTCTGAGTACCGCATTGCCGCCGTGGGCGACCGGGACAGCGTCCTGGGGTTCCGGGCGCTGGGGCTGGATGTGTTCCCCGTGGAGAACACCGAGGAGGCCAAGGCGGCCCTTCACCGGCTGGCCCGGGAGAACTACGCCATCGTCTATCTCACCGAGGGCTTTGCCCAGTACATGGGCCCCGAGATCGCCCGCTATCAGGACGACCTCACCCCAGCGGTGATCCTCATCCCCGGCAAGGAGGGGAGCCTTGGCATCGGCATGGCCAAGGTCAAGACCGCTGTGGAGCGGGCCGTGGGCGCGGATATTTTGTAAGAACCGTCTCAGACCGGGAAAGGGGCGCAGGAATGTTTTTCGATCTGCTTCCCCGTGCCGGGATGAACACCGAGCTGATCGTACACGAGACGCAGCCCTGTCTCGCCGGGGAGAAAACGGGCGCTTCGGCAGGCTGAGAAAGCGGAAGAGGCCTTCCGGGCGTCCGAGGACTATGCGCCCAGGGGGCTCCGGGCCCGGATCAGACGGTGGCTGCATCTGTAAATGTCCGCCGGGACGGCTGGGAGCCGTTCCAGGAATGCGAATCTACCTGAAGGAAGAAGGTTGAACGACTTGAGCGGAAAAGTTGTCAAGGTTTCCGGCCCGCTGGTGGTGGCCACCGGCCTTTCGGACGCCAATATGGCCGACGTGGTCCGTGTGGGTCCCCAGCGGCTCATCGGCGAGATTTTGACCATGAACGGGGACTCCGCCTCCATCCAGGTCTACGAGGAGACCTCCGGACTGGGGCCGGGCGCGGAGGTGATCACCACCGGCGCGCCCTTGTCCGTGGAGCTGGGCCCCGGCATGATCGAGAATATCTATGACGGCATCCAGCGGCCTTTGGAGGAGATCATGAGGGCCGCCGGGTCCAATATCACCCGCGGCATCGAGCTGCCCGGTCTGAACCGGGAGAAGAAGTGGGAGTTCACCCCCACCGTGCAGTCCGGGGACAAGGTCTCCGGCGGCGATATCCTGGGCACGGTCCAGGAGACCAGCGTGGTGCTTCACAAGATCCTGGTGCCCCCCCGCATGGGCGGCACCATCCTCTCCATCCAGGGGGGGAGCTACACCGTCACCGACCCCATCGGCATCCTGGTGGATGACGCCGGGGAGCGCCATGAGCTGACGCTGATGCAAAAGTGGCCCGTGCGTGTGGGCCGCCCCTATTCCCACAAGTATCCCCCCAAGACCCCCTTGTGCTCCGGACAGCGGATCATCGACACCCTGTTCCCCATCGCCAAGGGCGGCACCGCCGCCGTCCCCGGCCCCTTCGGCTCGGGCAAGACGGTGGTCCAGCACCAGCTGGCCAAGTGGGCGGACGTGGATATCGTCATCTACATCGGCTGCGGCGAGCGCGGCAACGAGATGACCGATGTGCTGCGGGAGTTTCCCGAGCTGCAGGACCCCCGCACCGGGGAGTCCCTCATGAAGCGGACGGTGCTCATCGCCAACACCTCCGATATGCCGGTGGCCGCCCGTGAGGCGTCCATCTACACCGGCATCACCATCGCCGAATACTTTCGGGATATGGGCTACGACGTGGCCGTCATCGCCGACTCCACCTCCCGCTGGGCCGAGGCCCTGCGCGAGATGTCCGGCCGGCTGGAGGAAATGCCCGGCGAGGAGGGCTACCCCGCCTATCTGGGCTCCCGCCTGTCCCAGTTCTACGAGCGCGCCGGCGTGGTGGAGTGCATCGGCTCCGACGACCGCCGGGGCTCCCTCACCGCCGTGGGTGCGGTCTCCCCTCCGGGCGGCGACCTGTCCGAGCCGGTGAGCCAGGCCACCATGCGTATCGTCAAGGTGTTCTGGGCCCTGGACGCGGGCCTGGCCTACCGCCGCCATTTCCCCGCCATCAACTGGCTGAACTCCTACTCCCTGTATCTGGAATCCCTGCGGCCCTGGTACGACGAGAACCTGGGCGAGGAGTTCATGGCTGACCGTGACCGGGCCTTGGCCATCCTCCAGGAGGAGTCCAGCCTCAACGAGATCGTACAGCTGGTGGGCAAGGACTCCCTGTCCCCCGCCGACCAGCTCACCCTGGAGACCGCCCGGATGATCCGGGAGGACTTCCTCCAGCAGAACGCCTTCCTGGATGTGGACAGCTACTCCTCCTACGACCGGCAGGAGAAGCTGCTGGGCCTGATCCT
This sequence comes from Candidatus Pseudoscillospira sp. SGI.172, assembly GCF_050313575.1. Classification (NCBI taxonomy): domain Bacteria; kingdom Bacillati; phylum Bacillota; class Clostridia; genus Candidatus Pseudoscillospira; species Candidatus Pseudoscillospira sp. SGI.172. The sequence goes on from NZ_JBNPLQ010000003.1 coordinate 78,015, forward strand.
GAGGTGCGATGCCCTCTGCCGGGAGGCCATCGGGAAGGGAGCCGCCACCGCCGACCTCTTTGCCATTCCCAGCCGGGAACGGATCGGCCGGGCCAAGTCGGTGCCTCAGGAGGAGTATCCGGCGGTCTATGCCGCCATTGCCTCCGCTCTGGAGACTGAAATTGCCGCCGCCGCGGCCAAAGGGGAGGCGGACGTATGATTCGAGAGTATAAGACCATTCAGGAGGTCAACGGCCCCCTGATGATGGTGAAGAAGGTCCAGGGCGTCACCTACGACGAGCTGGGCGAGATCCAGCTCCCAAACGGCGACCTGCGCCGCTGCAAGGTGCTGGAGGTCAACGGCGACAACGCCGTGGTCCAGCTCTTCGAGCCCTCCGCCGGCATCAACCTGGCCGAGTCCAAGGTCCGCTTTCTGGGCCATCCCCTCCAGCTGGGCGTGTCCTCCGAGATGCTGGGCCGGGTGTTCAACGGCATGGGCCGCCCCATCGACGGCGGCCCCGATATCCTTCCCGACGAGTACCGGGACATCAACGGCCTGCCCATGAACCCCGCCGCCCGGGACTATCCCAACGAGTTCATCCAGACCGGTATCTCCGCCATCGACGGACTGAACACGCTGGTCCGCGGCCAGAAGCTGCCCATTTTCTCGGGCTCCGGCCTGCCCCACGCCGCCCTGGCCGCCCAGATCGCCCGCCAGGCCAAGGTGCTGGGGGAGGACACCGCCAACTTCGCCGTGGTTTTTGCCGCCATCGGCATCACCTTTGAGGAGTCCAACTACTTCGTGGAGGAGTTCAAGCGCACCGGCGCCATCGACCGGACGGTGCTGTTCACCAACCTCGCCAACGACCCCGCCGTGGAGCGTATCTCCACCCCACGTATGGCCCTGACGGCGGCGGAGTACCTGGCCTTTGAGAAGAACATGCACGTGCTGGTCATCCTCACCGACATCACCAACTACGCCGAGGCGCTGCGTGAGGTCTCGGCGGCCAAGAAGGAAGTCCCCGGACGCCGGGGCTATCCCGGCTACCTTTACACCGACCTGGCCACCATGTATGAGCGGGCCGGCCGTCAGCTGGGCAAGCCGGGCTCCATCACCATGATCCCCATCCTCACCATGCCTGAGGACGACAAGACCCACCCCATCCCCGACCTCACCGGCTATATCACCGAAGGGCAGATCATTCTGAGCCGGGAGCTCTTCCGCAAGGGCGTCAACCCGCCCATCGACGTGCTCCCCTCCCTGAGCCGGCTGAAGGACAAGGGCATCGGCGAGGGCAAGACCCGCGCCGACCACTCGGGCGTGATGAACCAGCTCTTTGCCGCCTATTCCACCGGCAAGGAGAACAAGGAGCTCATGTCCATTCTGGGCGAGGCCGCCCTCTCTCCCACCGATCTGCTGTACGCCAAATTCGCCGACGAGTTTGAAAAGCGCTACGTCTCCCAGGGCCCGGACGAGAACCGCTCCATCCTGGAGACCATGGATCTGGGCTGGGAGCTGCTGTCCATTCTGCCCAGGGCGGAGCTCAAGCGGATCAAGCCCGAGTTCATCGAGCAGTACCTCCCGAAAAAGGAGGGGTAAGCCATGCCCGCGATCAATGTGAACCCGACCCGCATGGAGCTCACCCGGCTCAAGGGCCGGCTGCGCACCGCCACCCGGGGCCACAAGCTGCTCAAGGATAAGCGCGACGAGCTGATGAAGCAGTTCATGGACGTGGTGCGGGAGAACCGGGCGCTGCGGAAAAAGGTGGAGGAGGGGCTGTCTCAGGCTTCTGCCGCCTTCGCCGCCGCCTCGGCGGTGATGTCCCCCGAGATGCTGGAGCAGGCCCTTATGTATCCCAAGGAGTCGGTCTCCCTGGACATGGGCTTCCAAAACATCATGTCGGTGGATGTGCCGGTGTACCACTTCAAAACCAGGAGCGGCGAGGTCGGGCAGGTCTATCCCTACGGCTTTGCAGCCACCTCCGGCGAGCTGGACGACGCTGTGCAGGCCCTCTCCCAGGTCTTTCGGGATATGCTGCGGCTGGCTGAGGTGGAAAAGACCTCCCAGCTCCTGGCCCAGGAGATCGAAAAGACCCGCCGCCGGGTCAACGCGCTGGAGTATGTGAAGATCCCCCAGATGCAGGAGACCATCAAGTATATCACCATGAAGCTCGACGAGAACGAGCGCGCCTCCACCATCCGGCTGATGAAGGTGAAGGATATGCTCCTGAAGGAGGCCATTGAGGCCCGCCAGGAGGCCGACGAGGCGGCAGTGGAGGCCTTCGGCGGCCAGACTGCACCTCCGGAGCCCATCTGAGCGACAAAATAAATTGGAAAAGACGCAGGCGGCCGATGAAAAAGGCCGCCTGCGTCTTTTGAGAAGGGGAAGGCGGCGTATTTTTTGCTGCGCACAGACCTCCCCTCTTTTCTTTCCCCATTATTTGTGATACAATACCACCGAAAAACATAAAGGAGGCAACGGCTCGATGTACTGTGTACGAAAGATCACCGAGGATCTCTATTGGGTGGGCGGGAATGACCGCCGCCTGTCTCGCTTTGAAAATATCCATCCCGTCCCCAGAGGCGTGAGCTATAACGCCTACCTGCTGCTGGACGAAGAGACCGTCCTGTTCGACGCGGCTGACTGGTCGGCCAGCCGTCAGCTGGTGGAGAATGTGGAGCACCTGCTGGCCGGACGGGAGCTGAACTATGTGGTGCTGGACCATCTGGAGCCCGATCACGGGGCGGGGCTTCAGGCGGTGATCGCCCGCTGGCCGGGCGTCAAGCTCATTTCCGGCGCTGTGGCCTTCCGCTTCCTGGACCAGTTCGAGTTTGCCGGACCGGACACGGAGCGTATCACTGTGGGCGAGGGGGATTCCCGTTCCTTTGGCCGCCACACCGTCACCTTCTACTCCGCTCCCATGGTTCACTGGCCGGAGGCCATGGCGGCTTTTGACGAGGCCAGCGGCGTCCTTTTCTCGGCCGACGCCTTCGGCACCTTCGGCGCGCTCAACGGCAGGCTCTTCAACGACGAGCTGCACTTTGAGCGGGACTGGCTGGACGAGGCCCGGCGCTACTATGCCAACATCGTGGGCAAGTACGGCGCGCCCACGCAGGCCCTGCTGGACAAGGTGGCTGCGCTGGGAGATAAAGTGAAGTTCATCTGCCCCCTTCACGGGCCGGTATGGCGTACTGAACTGGGTTATTTTGTGGACAAGTACGACCTCTGGAGCCGCTATGCCCCCGAGGAGAAGGGTGTGGTCATCGTCTACGGCTCCATGTACGGCGGCACCGAACAGGCCGCCGAGGCTCTGGCCACCGCGCTCACCGAGCGGGGCATAAAGGAGGTTTCCCTCTTCGATGTGTCCGAAACCCATGTTTCCTACCTCATCTCCGAGGTGTTCCGCCTGTCTCACGTGGTGCTGGCCTCGGTCACCTACAACATGGGGATCTATCCTCCCATGCTGAACTTCCTGGAGGATATGAAGGCCCTCAATGTCCAGAACCGGACCTTTGCCATCCTGGAAAACGGCACCTGGGCCCCCAAATCCGGGGAGCTCATGGAGAAATTCGTCACAGGCGAGCTGGCCGACTGCCGCCTTCTGGATTCCCGGCTCACCCTCAAGTCCACCCTGCCCTCCGCCCGGGCCGGGGAGCTGGAGGCCCTGGCCGACGCCCTGGCCGCTTCGGTGCAGGGATAAAGACCGTATGGATGAGAAGAGCCTTCGGAGGAGCAGATCCTCCGGAGGCCCTTTTTCTTGCCTTCGCCGCTTTTGCGTGGTATGCTGAACAACAATGAGAGGAGCGACACACCATGACGAAAAACGACGATTTTTTCCATCTGTTTACCACGCTGCCCCCGGAGATCGCCCGGCGGAAGGCCATGGGGGACCTGGAGGGGGCTCTGCGGCTCATCGACCGGGAGCTGGCCCGGGATGCGCTGGGGGAGTTGGCTCCCCGCCTCCGGGCCGAGCGGGTGCGGCTGGAGAGACTGCCCAGGGACTATCCTTACAGCCGCGCCGCCGCGCTGGCCATGATCCGGGCGGAGTGGCCGGAGTTTACCGGGGCGCAGTTCGACGCCCTGGTGGATGCCGGGCGCATCGACTGGCGGAACATCAAAGGGGAAAGCCGCTATCACAAGGATTTCCTGGATTCCCTGCGCATCTACCCCCGGGAGGCCCCGGGCCTGAAGCAGGAGCCGGTGGACAATGCCCAGCGGGACGCTGTGCTGGAGCGGATGGAGCGGGAGGGGGCCCTCACCGCCCACATCACCCTGAAGGCCACGATCCGTACCAGGATGCCCGCCGCCGGAAAGCCGGTGCAGGCCTGGCTCCCCGTGCCCGCCCGGTGCCCCCAGCAGAGCGGCATCGAGATCCTGGACGCCACCCCGGGGTACCTCCTCGCCCCGGAGGACGCCCCCCAGCGGACAGTTTTCTGGGAGAGCCGGGATCGGGACAGCTTCACCGTCACCTACCGTTACTGCCACCGGGCGGTGTTTACCGACCCCCTTACCCTCCCCTGGGACCCTGTCCAGCCAACCTTCGACACCGCCGAGCAGCTTCCCCACCTGGCTTTCACGCCCTACCTGCGGGCGCTGGCCGCCCGACTGATTGAGGGCTGCGCCTCCCCGGCGGAAAAGGCGGCCGCCATCTACGACTACGTCACCGGAAACGTGGACTACCGCTATCAGCCCGCTTATCTTCAGCTGGACGTCATTGCCGACACCTGCGCAAAGGAGCTGCGGGGGGACTGCGGGGTAATGGCCCTGCTCTTCATCACCCTCTGCCGCATTGCGGGCATCCCTGCCCGGTGGCAGAGCGGTCTGGCCGTCCGGCCGGACCATGTGGGTTCCCACGACTGGGCCATGTTCTACATCGCCCCCCACGGCTGGCTGTGGGCCGACCCCTCCTTCGGCTCCTCCTCCCGCCGGAACGGAGAGACCCGCCGCAGGAAGCACTATTTCGGCAGTCTGGACCCCTGGCGCATGGTGGCCAACTCCGCCTTTCAGGCGCCCCTCACGCCTCCCGACCCGGAAGTCCGCCAGGACCCCTACGACAACCAACGGGGGGAGATGACGGTGGATGGAGTGGGGCTGGACAGCCCGGACATGGAGCGCGGTGTGGAGCTGCTGTCCTTCGAGTTGGAGTAAGTGGGGGAGAAAATTGCACAGGTTATAAAAACAGGGAGTATTCTCGTTATGTGAGAATACTCCCTGTTTTTAATATTTTACTTCCCGTAGCCTTGGGGGTGGCTCTGGTGCCAAGTCCAGGCGTCGGAGATGATCTCCTCCAGTCCCCGATGGGGGACCCAGCCCAGCACCTGGCGGGCCTTCTGGTTAGAGGCGATGAGGATCGACGGGTCGCCTGCCCGGCGCGGTTCCACTTTGGCGGGGATCGGTTTCCCGGTGACCTTCCGGGCGGTGTCGATGATCTCCTTCACAGAGAAGCCGTCGCCGCTGCCCAGGTTGAAGGGCCCGCTCTCTCCGCCCCGATCCAGATATTCCAGCGCCAGCAGGTGGGCCTCGGCCAGATCCCGGACGTGGATATAGTCCCGGATGCAGGTGCCGTCGGCGGTGGGGTAGTCGTCCCCGAAGATGCCGATGTGCTCCCGCTGACCCAGGGCAGTTTTGAGGACCAGGGGGATGAGGTGGGTCTCCGGTGAGTGATCCTCTCCGATGCCCACAGCCGTGTTGGACCCGGCGGCGTTGAAGTAGCGCAGGGCGGCATAGCGGATGCCGTAGGCCCGGTCGCACCACTTGAGCATCCCTTCGATGGCCAGTTTGCTGGCGCCGTAGGGGTTGGTGGGGTCGGTGCGGTCGGTCTCCTCGATGGGCTGCTTCTCCGGCTCACCGTAGGTGGCGGCGGTGGAGGAAAAGACGATCTTGTTCACCTTGTGGTTCTTCATGGCGGTGAGCATGGACTGGGCTCCCGCCAAGTTGTTTCCGTAATATTTCAACGGATCTGTGACGCTCTCCCCCACCAGGGAATAGGCGGCGAAGTTGATAACGCCGTCAATGGGATCGTCGGTAAATACCCGGTCGAGGAAGGCCGCGTCCCGTACGTCGCCCACCCGGAGCTTCGCTCCCCTGACCGCCTGCCAATGTCCGGTGCACAGATTGTCCACCACCACGACGTCATAGCCCTTTTCCACCAGCAGCGCCACCATATGGCTGCCGATGTAGCCGGCGCCGCCGGCTACCAGAATGGTTTTCATGGCGCACCCTCCTTGTTTTTGAATGTATGGATGGGTTTCCGGCATCCTTCACGGACCCCGGCACAGGCAGGGACGCGAAGTGTGCCGAAAATATAATAAGGAACCGCTTTGCAGTTTCTTATTATATCACAGTGTCTGCCGGAATGCGATAGGGATTTGGTTACAGAATCCGCCCGTCGGTGGAAAGAGTCACCACCTGCCAGGGGATGAACTTCCCGCTGTTTTTCAGGGCGGTCACCGCTGCGCGCTCGATACCGCCGCAGCAGGGCACCTCCATGCGCACCACAGTGAGGGCCTTGATGTCGTTCCGGACCAGGATCTCGGTGAGCTTTTCCGTGTAGTCCCCCTCGTCCAGCTTGGGGCAGCCGATCAGAGTGATCTTCCCCCGGATAAAGTCCCGGTGGAAATTTCCGTAGGCGTATGCCGTGCAGTCGGCGGCCACCAGAAGGTGGGCCCCGTCAAAGTAGGGGGCGTTCACCGGGGCCAGCTTGATCTGCACCGGCCACTGGCTGAGCTGGGAGTCCACAGACACAGATACAGGGACCTCCGGCTTATCGGTGTGCTCCCGACGCAGTGCCCGGGACTGGCTCCCCGGACAGCCGCAGGGCAGGGGCACGGCCTGGGCGGCCTTACTCCGGGCCACGGCGGCTGCGTCATAAGCCGGTGCCTCCCGCTCTTCAAAGGTGATGGCCCCGGTGGGGCAGGCGGGCAGGCAGTCCCCCAGGCCGTCGCAATAGTCCTCCCGCAGCAGCTTTGCCTTTCCGTCCACCATGCCGATGGCCCCCTCGTGGCAGGCGGCGGCGCAGATGCCGCAGCCGTTGCAGGCTTCCTCATCAATGTGGATGATCTTCCGTACCATAGCAGCTTCCTCCTGTTGTTTGTTTGTCTTCATGATACACGATCTCCCGATGAAAAGATGTTGTTTTTACAACACTTCAATTAAAAAAACAGGCCTGCGGAGATTTCTTCCGCAGGCCCGCCCGGATTGAATGGGTTTGCCGCCCCCTCAGCACAGAGCGGCGGATTCTTCGACCGGAAGGAAGTCCAGCGCCACATAGGATCCGGCGGTGAGAAAGAGCACTGCCGTGTAGTCCAGATCAAACTCCAAAATGTCTCCCGCTTTCAGGGGCCGGGGGCAGTCCTCCACATCCAGGATGGTGTGGTCGCTGGAGCCGCCCAGAATTTCAATTCCCACATCCCGCGGGATCAGACGCATGGCGCTGCCCAGATCCAGCTTGCCCACGCCGATCAGCGCCCGGCGGCGCATGCCCCGGCTGGGGTACTCCTGCCGGCGGCCAAAGGCGTCGATGAAAATTTCCCCCTCCGGATAGCTCGGTTTTCTCCGGCACTCCAAAACCTGCGCTTGGAGGGTAAATACCTGAGAGGAGAGGTCATCCAGATCGGAGATCCCCCACTCATGGGGCAGGTCGTAGTTGACCAAAATGGCCTCCCCGATCCGCAGGTGGTTGATTCCGGCGGGCATCGTTCCCTGATGGACCAGGCGGAAAGAGGTGGTGGCCCCTCCCGAGACGATCTCCAGCTTCCGGCCGATGGCCGCCTCGATCCGCGCCGCCAGGGCGGCCAGCTCCTCCATTTTTTCCACGGTTGGCACGATGGCACCGTAGCAGCCCAGATTTGTGCCGATCCCCGCCAGATCCAGATGGCTCAGCTCCCGCTCCACCCGGAGGGCCTGAACCGTCAGCTCGTCCTTGTCCCACCAGCCCTCCCGTAGGTCGCCCAGGTCGGCCATGAGCACCACCTTGTGCCGCCTGTTCCGGCGGGCGCAGAGGACATTGAGCTCCGTGAGGGTATCGGCGTCGCTCTCCAGGGAGTAGTCGCACACCCGGGCCACATCCTCCAGCTCGCAGCGCATGGGCACCCGAATGAGCATGGTGGGCAGGCCCAGACCCGCCGCCCGCTCCAGCTGATCCAGCCGGGAGGAGGCGATCTGATCGCAGCCCCCCAAGGCATACTGCTCGGTGATGGGCAGAAGGCCGTTGGCTCCCTTGACGACCCCCGCCACCCGAATTCCGGCGGCGTGACAGCGCCGGGTCACGCTCTCCACGTTCCGGCGGAGCCGGGACAGGTCGCAGCGCAGTCTGGGATAACGCTTGTACTCCATAAAAATCCTCCTCTGCCTCTTGAAAGCGGCAAGATTTTCAGTTTGTCCGGCACAGGAAGCGGCCGGGCAGCGCCCCGGTGAGCACACCGTTTTCCACGGTGGGAGCCCCTGAGACCAGCACCAGGTCGATCCCCCGGTTGGGGAGCGTGATGTCGGTAAATTCTGCTCCTTCGGCGATGGTGTCCGGGTCAAAAATGACCAGGTCGGCGTCCATGCCCGGAGCAACCTGCCCCTTTCCGGACAGGCCCAGACGGCGGGCCGCCCGGCGGGTCATTTTGTCCAGGGCCTCCATCAGCGTGAGGGCCTTCTCCTCCCGGACATACTTGCCCAGGATCCTGGGGAAGGTCCCCGCAGCCCGGGGATGGCCCAGACAGCCGCCGCTGATGCTGCCGTCGCTGCCCAGAAGCCCCGCGGGGTGGGCGATGGCGGTGCGGATGCTCTCCTCATCCATGGCGAAGGCCACCACGTTGACCTCCGGGGTCTCCCGGCGGACCTTCTCATAGAGCTCCTTTGTGCACCGCCGCCCGGCATAGGGGGGGTGAAGGAGCAGGATGATGTCGTAGTCCACCCCCCACTTCTCCCGCCAGTCCATGTCGAAGACGGCGGTGCCGATGCCGGTGCAGAAGGCGGCGTAGGGGTAGGTGTCGTAGCCCAGCAGGGGGTTTTCCCGGATCTCCCGCTCCAGGAACGCCAGGGACTGAGGCATGTTGTGGGCGGTGCCCGCCAGGGAGCTGAGGTGGGAGACCTGCACCCGGCAGCCGGTGCGCCGGGACAGCCGGGCCATCTCCTCCAGAGAGGACATACATTCCTCGCAGTCGGCCCGGAAGTGGATGGAGACAAAGGGGTCGAAGCTCCGGACTGCCTCCACCGCCCGGGTCATCTCCTCCTCGGAGATGCCGGGGGCGTACTCCAGACCGAAGGAGAGGCCCCAGGCCCCCTCCGCCAGCTCCTCGGCCAGACGGCTCTGAATGCGCTTCCGGACGGCCTCGGGGGCGGCGTCGTACCAGCCCAGTCCCTCAGCCTCCCGGAGGGAATTGTAGCCGGCCAGCAAGATGTAGTTGGCCGGAGCGCCGCCGTTGGCAGCCAAAATTTCCTTGAACCGGGCCATGGAGTGATTCTGCTGGCCGCAGTTGCCCCCTACGCAGGTGGTGACCCCCTGGAGGGCCATATATTCGGAGATGTCGTACCGGCGGCTGTCTCCGGCAAATTCCTCCTCGTGCATGTGCAGGTCAATGAAACCGGGGGAGACCACCTTGCCGGCGGCGTCCACCACCCGGCGGGCCTGGGGCCGTTCCCCCGGCGGAAGAAGAGCGGCGATCTTTCCGCCCTCCAGGGCGATCTCTGCGGGGACCAGCGCCCCGGCGTCAAAGTCGGGGAAGCGCCCGCCCACGATCAGGGTATCATACATGAATCAAGACTTCCTTTCTCTCCTCAGCGGTTTGGAAAGTCCAGGGTCTCGGCCAGGGAACAGGCCACCCGGTGGCCCTCCCCCAGATCCCGGAACGGGGGCTCCTCGGTACGGCAGCTCTCCTGGGCGAAGGGACAGCGGGAGGCAAACCGGCAGCCGGTCAGTTCCCCGATGAGGCTGGGCATGTCTCCGGTGAGCAGGACCTTTTTCCGCTCCCGCTGGCTGGGGTGGAGAGGGGGCACCGAAGACAGAAGGCTCAAGGTGTAGGGATGGCGGTAATGCCCGTAGATCTCCTCCGCCTCGCCCAGTTCCATGACTTTTCCGCCGTACATGACGCAGATGCGGTCGCTCATATACCGCACCACCGACAGGTTGTGTGTGATGAACAGATAGGTCAGGCCGAACTTCTGCTGGAGATCCAGCAGCTCGTTGAGGGTCTGGGCCTGCACAGACACATCCAGGGCGGAGGTGGGCTCGTCCAGCACCAGCAGCTTGGGCTTGAGCAGAATGGCCCGGGCGATGGACACCCGCTGCTGCTGCCCGCCGGAGAGCTCATAGGGGAAGCGCTCCAGCAGCTCCCGGCCCAGGTTGACCTTTTCGGCAGTCTCATAGATGAGGTCCCGGGCATCCCCTTTGGAGCAGCCGTTCAGTTCCAAAGGCCGCTCCAGAGAGCGGTAAACGGTGGCGCGGGGATTGAGGGAGGAGGCCGGGTCCTGGAACACGGCGCCCACGCAGTGGGAGAGCTCTTTGCGGCGGCCCCGGTCGTGGATGTCCATCCCGTCCAGGGTGATGGTCCCCTCTGTGGGCTCCATCAGCCCCAGGATCATCTTGGCCAGGGTGGTCTTGCCCGAGCCGGATTCCCCCACCAGGCCCAGAGTCTCTCCGGCGTGGATGTCCAGCGTCACATCGTCCACGGCCCGGACGAAGGCGGCGTTCTTTTTCAGCCCGCTTTTCAGGGGGAAATACTTTTTCAGGTGCTCAATGCACAGCAGCGTCTCAGACATGCGCCCCACCTCCCTTTTCCTTGTGGCAGGCGCACAGGTGTCCCGGCTGGCACTCCGTGAGGGCCGGGGCGGCGCTGCGGCAGATCCCGCAGGCGTCGGGACAGCGGTCGGCGAACCGGCAGCCCTTCACCGGCTTGGAGAGATCCGGCACGGTGCCTGGAATAGTGGCCAGCCGCCCCTCTTTCTTGGTGATAACGGGCAGGGCCTTCATCAGCATCCGGGTGTAGGGGTGGAGGGGGCGGTCGAAGATGGTGTACACATCCCCCAGCTCCACCAGCTTTCCGGCATACATCACGCCCACCCGGTCGGCCATGTCGGCCACGATGCCGAAGTCGTGGGTGATCATCAGCACGGCGGTGTCGTACTTGCGCCGCAGGTCGTTCATCAGCTCGATGATCCCAGCCTGGATGGTCACGTCCAGGGCGGTGGTGGGCTCGTCGGCGATGAGGAGCTTGGGGTGGCGGCAGAGCATCATGCCGATCATCACCCGCTGCCGCATACCGCCGGAGATCTCATGGGGATAGGATTTCATCCGCTTCTCCGCGTCGGGGATCTTCACGTCCCGGAACATGTCGGCGGCCAGACGCCATGCCTCCCGCTTTTCCATCCGATCCACCACCAGACCCTCGGTGACCTGGCCTCCGATGGTATAGACCGGGTTAAGGGAGTCCAGGGGATTTTGGAAGATCATGCCGATCTCCCGGCCCCGCACCTGGCTCATCTCTTTGGAGCTCAGCTCCAGCAGATCCCGGCCCTCGAAGCGGACCTGCCCGCCGGTGATGCGCCCCGGAGAACGGATGAGCCGCAGAATGGCCCGGGCGGTGGTGGATTTTCCGCAGCCGGATTCCCCCACCAGGGCGAAGGCCTCGCCCCGGCGCAGGTCGAAGCTGACGTCGGAGACCGCCTGCACCCCGCCGGAGAAGGAGACCGACAGGTCGTTTACCTCTAAAATTTTCTCTTCCATGCCGTCACACCTTCATCCGCGGGTCCAGCAGTTCCTTGAGACCCTCCGCGGCCAGATTAAAGCCCAAAACCGTCCACACAATGGCAAGACCGGGCCAGAAGGTGACCCAGGGGGCCTTTTTGATAAATTGAATGCCGTTGGACAAAATCATGCCCCAGTCGGGCAGCGGCTCCTGTGCCCCCAGCCCCAGGAAACCCATGGAGGTGGTGGACAGGATGGCCGAGGGCAGCGCCAGGGAGGCCAGGATCACGATGGTGGAGGTCAGGTTGGGGAGAATGTAGCGCAGGATGATCTGCAGATCGCTCTCGCCGTAGACCTTGGCAGCCTCGATGTAGGACAGGGATTTGATGGACTGGACCTTGGCCCGGACGATCTTGGTAAACTGTGCCCAGGTCACCAGCGCCACCGAGATCGCCACGTTCTCTGCGCTGGGGCCCAGCAGCAGCACGATGGCCATGGCCAGGATGATGGGAGGAATGGACCAGATCATGTCGGTGACGAACATGATGACCCGGTCGGTCTTTTTCCCGTAGTAGCCCGCCAGAATGCCCAGGGTCACGCCGATCACCGTCTCGATGACCACCGCCACCAGCCCCACCTTCAGGGCGATGCGGCTGCCGAAAAGGATCCGGCTGAGGATGCAGCGGCCGTAGCGGTCGGTGCCCAGAGGGAACTGCGCGCAGGGGGGCGCCAGTTTCATATTGAGGGCCTGATCGGCAAAGCCGTGGGGGGCCAGCTGGGGGGCGAAAACGGCGGCCAGGACCACCACCAGCATCATGAAAAATCCAATGAAGAACAGGGGCTTTTTGACCACCTGCCGGAGCTTGCTCTTTTTCCATTTCATACGTCCGCCCCCTTATTCCATACGGATCCGGGGATCCAGAATACCGGACACGATATCCCCGATAAGATTACAGATGACGGTGAGCACCGCAATGACGAACACGATGCCCTGCACGATGGGAAAGTCCTGCTTGGCGATGCCCTTCCAGAGGAGCTGCCCCATGCCGGGCCAGGCAAAGACGTTCTCCACTACCACTGATCCGCCGATCAGCCAGGGCAGAGAGAGGAAGAAGGTGACCGTCACGGGGATAAGAGCGTTGCGCAGCACGTGGCGCACCAGCACCTTCCTGTCGGAGATGCCCTTGGCATAGGCGGTCTCCACATGCTTTTCCTCCATCACGTCCAGCACCTCGCTCCGGGTCAGGCGGAAGATCTGGGCCAGGGCGGGGAGGGCCAGGGTCAGGGCGGGAAGGACCAGGGAGCGGAAGCCGCTGTACCCCGAAATGGGGAACCAGCTCTTGTTCACGGCAAACTCCCGGATGAACAGTACGCCCAGCCAGAAGGCGGGCATGGACCAGAGCACCACCATCACGATGGTGAGGAATTTGTCCAGGATCCCGTCCCGCCGTACGGCGGCGACCAGGCCCAGGGGAATGGCCAGCAGATACTCAACGAGAATGGCCGCGCCCGTCAGCATCAGGGTATAGGGGAGCCGCTGCCCAATGAGATAGGCTACATCCTGTCCGGTGGTGATGGAGGTGCCGAAGTCCCCCTTGCAGATATTTCCCAGCCAGTAGAAGTACTGGACCACGGGAGGCTTGTCCAGTCCCCACTTCTCCTCCAGCTGGGCGACCTTTTCCTCGGAGACCCGGGTGTCGGTCATCAGCTCAATGGGGGTTCCGGGCATGGCCTGCATGATGCCGAAGATGATGACGGTCACGCACAGGACCACCAGCACCCCGGTCAGCAATCGTTTGATGATATATTTGACTACGTCGCTCAAAGGGGTTTCCTCCTCATTTGAAATAGCCCAAAGGGAGCAGCGGCTCTGTGTTTGGCCGCTGCTCCCCTGGAAGGAACCAAATCCGCGGGATTCCCGCCGTTCGAGCGGGCTTTAAATGCGCTGAAACAGCTCGTCCAGAATGGGGAAAAAGACCTCGTCCCGTACCAGGCCCTGCCCCTCCCAGTTGGTGAGCATGGCTGCGGTGACGCCGTCCCGGGGGAAGCGGGACACCCGGGAGATAAAGCCCATGGTACCGCCGGTGTGCCAGATCTCTTCGTGGCCGGAGTAGTGCTTGGACTTGCCCTCGATGTCACCCAGGAACAGGCCCATGCCGTAGTGGGTGGGCGTTCCGTCCTTCAGTACGTGGGAGACGAACAGCTCTTCCACCGTAGAGCGCTTCACCAGCGCCTCGCTGCTGCTCTCATAGAGGTAGTGATGCCATTTGAGGAGATCGTCCACATTGGAGGAGATGTTTCCGTCGGCGTAGCCCACCAGCAGCATGTCATAGGGCTGGGGCACATAGACGCCGGGCCGGTCGTTGGGTTCCACATAGCCCGTAGCCTGCCGGGGGTCGGTCTGATCCATGTAGTCCGGGGCCACGGTGCGGGTCATCCCCAGAGGGGCGAAGATCTCGCGCTCCAGGAACTGACCGAAGGGAAGCCCGGAGAGCTGGCGGACGATATCCCCCAGCATCACATAGGCGGTGTTGCAGTAGGACCAGCGGGTGTCCGGCTCAAAGTCCAGCTGGGGGCCGAAGCCCCGGGCGATCTCCAGAAGCCTGGCGGTGTCGGCGGTGCGGAGGGCCTCCTCATTCTCCCGGAAGCCCTCCTCAAAGTATTCCCGGATGCCAGAGGTGTGGGCCATGAGCATCCGCACGGTGACGGCTTTCCGGTAGTCGGGGAAATCCGGGAAAAAACGCTCGATGGGCTCATCCAGATCCAGCAGGCCCCGGTCCCGGAGCATGAGGACAGCCATGCAGGTGAACTGCTTGGTGTTGGAGGCGATGACGAAATTGTCCTCAGGTGTGACGGGCCTTCCCCGTTCCAGGTCGGCCATGCCGTAGCCCTTGCGGAGAAGCACCTCGCCGTCCTTGGCCAGCAGGAGGGCAAAGCCCGGGGTGTCCGGCCCGGCCGCTTTCCCGGCGATCCGGTCCGCCGCCTGTTCCAGTGTCTCCATCCGGCTCACTCCCGCACGGTGTCGTGGAACCAGACGCGGCCGTCGTTGGTGACCTTCACACCGGTGATGTCCTTTTTGGTGGCAATGCAGTAGTTGTCGGCAAAGAGGGAGATGGCCTTGTAGTCGGCCACCAGAAGATCCTGGGCGGCCTCGTAGGCCTTCACACGGGCCTCAGGATCGTTCTCGGTGCGGGCCTTGACCAGCGCGTCGGTGACGGCGGGGTCGTCCCAGGGATAGCCGGACTCGGAGGTAAAGACGTAATAAAGGATGTCGGCGTCGTTCCAGACGTAGTTGCGGCCGCCCATGACGAAGTTGTCGTCCCGCATGAGCTGCTTGATGTAGGCGCCCTCATACTCCCGGATCTGGGCGTCCACGCCCACGGCGGCAAACTGAGCCTGGAGCACGGGTGCGGCCGCCTTGACGGAAGCGCGGTCCGAGGCGATCAGCATTTCAAAGGACAGGGCCTGGCCGCCCTTCTCCACAATGCCGTCCCCATTGGTGTCGGCCCAGCCGGCCTCGGCCAGCAGGCTCTTGGCGGTCTCGGGATCAAAGGCCAGCTTCTGGGACAGCTCGGTCTCTTTGGCAGCGCTGTAACCGGCCTGGGCCTCGGAGATAAAGCCGTAGGTGGGGGTGACCACGCCGTCCAGGGCGTCGGCCACTTCGTCCCGGTTCACCGCCAGAGACAGAGCCTCGCGCACCTTCACATCCGCAGTGACGCCCTTGCCGGCCTGCATGTTCAGATAGGACACGCCGGCCTGCTTATAGCCGTAGGTGGTCACATCGGGGTTGCTCTCCAGATCGGCAATGCTGGCGGAGGGCACGTCGAAGATCACGTCCACGCTGCCGCTCTCCAGCTCACTGACCCGGGTGAACTCGTCGGGGATGAACCGTACCACGATGGTGTCGAAGGCGAAGATGCCACGGTTGGTCATGTTGGGGTTGTTGGTCTTAAAATTCTCGTTGCGCTTGAGGGTGATCTGAGAGCCTTGAGTCCACTCGTCCACATAGTAGGGGCCGTTGGTCACGGGGCAGCGGTTGAAGGCGTCGGCCTCCATGGTGTCTGCCACGGCCACGTCGTTGATGCCGCCGTAGGTGCTGGTGAGGGAGGCCCACATGTAGGGGGCGGGGCCGGAGAGATTGTAGCGGATGGTCTGCTCGTCCACGACTTCGATGTCGGACACGGCGTCCAGATCTCCGGCGTACTCGCTGATCTCCAGGAACCGCTCCTCGGAGGCCTTTACCGCCGCGGCATCGCACACGTCGCCGTTGGAAAATTTGGCGTCCTTGGGCAGGACGAACTCGATGTAGGAACCGTCCTCCGCCACGGTGTAGGACTCGGCAAAGGCGGGCTGAATCTCGGACAGATCCTCGCTGAACACCACCAGGGGCTCATAGATGAGGCCGTGGACGATATTTTCCCAGCCGATCTGCTGGATGTCGCACCCCTCGATCTCGTCCTGGATGGCAATGGTGAGCAGAGAGTTGTCTGCTGTGCTGTCACTGCCGGCGCTGTCGCCGGAGCCGCTGCCGGAGTTGGGGCCGCTGCCGCAGGCGGTCAGCGCCAGGCTCAGGCCCAGGGCCAGAGCTGCTGCACGATAAAATTTCATTCCAAATTCCTCCACATTGTATATTTTTCATTCTCTATGCACTTTATCAATTTACAGTAGTATAATTCCATTTTGACCATGTTGTCAACTGGATCTTTCTTTTTGCGGCTGTTATTTTGCCTTTTTGTGTTTTATGACCATTCCCTGTAATCGTCAAGCCCGTGTTCCATGACAAAGTTCATCATATCGGCGGCCTTGGGGGGTTCCCTTACGCTGCCGGGACATGACCGCTGCATAGATTGACAAGAATCCCTTTGCGTGATAAATTTTAAAAGGCAATTTTACGTCTTGTTAGCGGATGGGCTTC
Source organism: Candidatus Pseudoscillospira sp. SGI.172 (assembly GCF_050313575.1). Taxonomy (NCBI): domain Bacteria; kingdom Bacillati; phylum Bacillota; class Clostridia; genus Candidatus Pseudoscillospira; species Candidatus Pseudoscillospira sp. SGI.172. Next base: position 94,580 of record NZ_JBNPLQ010000003.1, read on the forward strand.
CCGTGAGGTTACCTTCCATGAGAGAGAAAGAGGTGGACTGTGGTGGAGCAGGAAAAAACACTGATGACCCAGGGCCCCATTGGCCGGATTCTGCTGCGGTTCGCGCTTCCCCTGTTTTTGGGCAATCTGTTTCAGCAGCTTTACAACACGGTGGATTCCCTGGTGGTGGGCAATTTCAGCGGCAATGAGGCCCTGGCCGCCGTCAGCTCCTCCGGGAGCCTGTGTTTTCTGATCATTGGCTTTTTCCAGGGCGTTTTCGCGGGTGCCAGCGTGGTCATCTCCCGCCGTTACGGCGCTCGGGACGGGGAGGGCGTCGATCGGGCCGTCCACGCCACGGTTATTTTTTCTCTCGCGGCCGGACTTCTGCTGACGGTGCTGGGCGTGGGATTCACCCCGGCCATTCTGCGCTGGATCGGCACGCCGGAAAATGTCATGCCTGATTCCGTCCTTTATTTCCGCATCTATTGTTCCGGACTGCTGGGGCTGGTCCTCTACAACACGGCCAACGGCATTTTTCAGGCCCTGGGCGACAGCCGCCATCCCCTGTACTATCTCATCGTCTCCTCTGTGGTCAACGTGGTGCTGGACCTTCTGTTTGTGGCCGTTTGGGACATGGGGGTGGCGGGTGCGGCCCTGGCCACCGTCATCGGCCAGTGCCTCAGCGCTCTGCTGGGCTTTTTACATCTAATGAGCGGGCGTTTTCTTGTCCGCGTCTCTCTTCGGCGTCTCCGGGCCGATCCCACCGTGCTGGGCCTCATCTTTCGCCTGGGCCTGCCCAGCGGTGTGCAAAACAGCGTCATCGCCATCGCCAACGTGGTGGTGCAGTCCCACATCAACGCCTTTGGGGACAACGCCATGGCCGGATGCGGGAGCTATTTTAAGGTGGAGGGCTTTGTCTTTCTCCCCATCACCTGCCTGACGCTGGCCATGACTACCTTTGTCAGTCAGAATCTGGGGGCGCAGCGGTATGACCGGGTGAAAGAGGGTGCCCGGCTGGGTACGCTCATGACGGTGGGACTTTCCGAGGCGGTGGGCGTTGCCGTGTTTCTTCTGGCCCCCTTTCTCATCGGGCTGTTTACCCCCGATCCCGCGGTGATCGCCTTCGGCGTCCGGCAGGCGCGGGTGGAGGCTCTTTTTTACTGTATGCTGGCGTTTTCCCACTCCGCGGCCTCTATTTTGCGGGGCGCCGGGCGGGCGGTGATCCCCATGGCAGTCATGCTGGCGGTGTGGTGTGTGTTTCGTATTTCCTACATTACATTCATGGTGCCGTGCTTTCAGGACATTACGGTGGTCTTTACCGCCTATCCCATCACCTGGAGCATCAGCTCCATTCTCTTTGCCCTGACGCTCTGGAAGGGCAACTGGATGTCCATGCGGGTCTGACCTCTCCGAAACAGTCTTTCCGCTTGTCCCGCCACATGTCGTCCCCCTTCCCCACATATAGATGCACTAAAAGAAGGAGGGACTTTTATGAAAATGATCCTGTTCAAACGAAAGAGAGTGACCGTTCTGGTCTGCCTGCTGGTGGCGGCCGCCATGTTTTTGGCGGTAAACCACCCCGTTGCCGCCGGGGCCGCTGCCACCACCAGACAGCTGCCCATCTACTGTGTTCAGCGGGATCAGAAGATGATCTCTATTTCCTTTGATGCGGCGTGGGGGAATGAGGATACCCAGATGCTCATTGACATTCTGGGAAAATACAATGTCAAAGCCACATTCTTTGTCGTGGGCGCCTGGGTGGACAAATATCCGGAATCGGTCAAGGCCCTGGCTGATGCCGGACATGAGGTCATGAACCACTCCAACACCCATGCCCATATGTCTCAGCTTTCCCGGGATGAGATCATCGCCGACGTCAATGCCTGCAACGACAAGGTGGAGGCGGTCACCGGGGTGCGGCCCACCCTGATCCGGCCGCCCTATGGAGAGTATGATGACAATGTCATTTCCGCGATCCGCTCCATTGGAATGGAGCCCATTCAATGGGATGTGGATGTATCCCAAACAGATTCAAGCAGTTGGAGCATATCACATTTCAGATCTGAAAAACGCCTTGTACATGGCTATAGGTGAAACGGCGGTACGAGTGACCACAAGAATACGGCGACGGAGTTCGGTCCCATCGCCGGTATTCTTACGTGTAAATGGATCTATTTACATACTTGCTTCATCTTTTTTCAAACAAGGCCTAAGAAAAGCCAAGAACTTTTTCATGTTTGCTGACAGTAAGAATGTCAGCTATAGTGACTTCTGCGAAAAATACAATCAATATTCCATAGAGTGGCTCTCCGTGCGGGCTCATGCAGTAACTCCACTGGATCAGATTCAGGCCGCTCTCGATTTTCAAACTTTTGAAAACCATTTGATGGTAGAGGGAATCTATAGTGCAGCAACCTTTGCGCACAATCAATTTTTGCTTGATGGGAACCGAGATCGCGCAAACGATGTTGCGCACAAGATCTTTTTCAAAAGTGGCCTATTCCAGGCCAAGTGTATAAATGCACTAAAGCTGCGCCTTCTAAGGTATCTGCCGCCGCGTACACGCCCTGTCTTGTTTTTAACCACCTATCATGATATCCTTATGCGCACTAGAATTCTCGCATCCACGGATAGGCGACCCTCCTACCTTGCTCTGTGCCGCAGATATGAGGCATGCTCCGTGCTTTCTCACACAATAAAGAACCAAATCTTAGATGAGCCGCTCCTTATGTTTAAGGATGCACAGGACGACTTTGAGTGGTTTATCGAGAATCAATATCCGATTTGGGATGTCATCACAGAGAAAAAAGAATGGACAAAAGAAAAAGTTCGAATCATGCGGGGAATAATACGCACCGCTAAAGATTCCATTCAAAACGCTTGCAAGTCCATGCTGTAAATCCTCCTTTTTCTCCGCGAATGAGCAAAGGATCACCGCGTTCCACGATAGGAATGCGGTGATTCTTTGCTTTTTCCTAGTTTTCGTTCTATACCTGCATGGTGAGACCCGGTAGCCTAGGGACATGGGAGGCAAGAGCTTAGGTTGACCCATGCGCCTCCTAAATAAATTCGGAGGTCTAACTATGAAAAACACAAATCCTTTCAACGGTTCCTTGGTGAACTATATTCCCCATTTGCCGGATGTTGCCCGTCCAGGAGACAGCCTGAGTCCGGCAAATCTCCTGGTGCAGTTCGAAGTGATCCTGACGGGAGGAACACGGATCTCCTGTCAGCCCATAACACTTAAGCAGCTCGACTGTCTGGACTTCACCACGCTCGATTACCGTTGCCGCGACCTCTCAACGGATACTGTTGCCATTTAAGTTTTTTACAACAGCCCCTTCAAGATGCCGGATGGGAACGGCGCTTTATCAGCTATTTGGTTGGCCCGTCACAAACCAGGAAGAGCGCTTTGGCGGAGTGGTTCCCCGCAATTTTCAATCGGGATGCTCCTCGCTCCCAGCCAGATGGAATCTCTTTGCTCTCCTCCTCCACCGCCATTTTTGAGGATCTGCGCCCCTGGAAAGACTGTACCCGGCTGGTTGACGACCCATATCCCGGCGCATCGCGCACCGCAAAGCGAACGCGGGATGAAAAGGCAAATCAAATCATTCGCTTGGTAGGCAATAGCGCTGTTCGAGGGTGGGGGCGATTTGGCGCGACCGATTCGCTAGCTTGCGGCATCGTGTTCACTGGTGAGTATTTGCCAGAGGGATTCTCCACACTGGTGCGCTGCCTCATTTTTCAGCTTGACCGACCGCTTCCTTCTAGGCAATTGACCGCGCTCCAACAGCAACCCTTGGCATGGCCAACCATCATTTATCGATTCCTGCGCTGGATATCTGCCCACTATTACGAGGTCGAAACTAAATTTCGCCAAGGAATGGAGAAGTTGAGGGATGCCAAGGGAACCACTTCTGTTTAAGAGGAGCGTCTGCGTGAGATTACGAGTCTTTTATGGTGGAAATGAATATTTTCCTTAGATTTTTTGCCGACAGCTTTCCCTCATTTGGCAAAAAAGTTCGCATAGGTATAAAGGGTATGATGCAAGATGCAGTCTTCCAAGCGATTCATCGTCAAAAGGAGCTTCTCGCCCGTGAGCGAGAGCACAGCGACACCAATCGCTTTTCCGGGTGTCTAGCTGATTTGTATCTATCCCGCTGCGGGATTGTCATTACCCAAAAAACCGGGAGAAAGTTTCAAACCGGTGAAGCGGCAGTGGAGTATAAAGGTTGCCTCTGCTTAAGACCGGAGTATCTGCTCCAACCAATGCAGAGGCACTTCAGAGACTCCGGCATCACGGTCAAGGCCATCACCTCGGAACTTCGCCGCAACCGCCTGTTCAATATGGACAAGAGCCAGAAGAGCAGCAAAAAGCTCCACCAGGTGCGAGCGCTGTTTATCTGCCTTGAAGATCTGTGCGCTTACCAATCATCTGAGGATTTTGCTGCCGTAGATGCGTAGGCGGCGGCTCTGGGGCTGCCCATTCCCAGACACAAATAAATGGAAATTTTATGTATCTATTATATATAGGTCAAGATAGTTTGAAGAAAGGAGGAATACATATTATGCGAATCACACATATGCATCCACAGCAAGTCAACTCAGGGAGCCGTCTGGAAGTTTTACGGGCTCTCTATCAGAATTGCATCAGTGGACTAACCAGTTTAGGGGAATCAGCCCGCTTGTCTCGAGCCCCGGTACAGCCACCTCAGCTGCGGCGCTAGATTGATCCAATTGAGCGAAAGGAGGTGTCCGCCTTGGACGCGATCTACGCCCGGCAGTCCGTGGACAAGGCGGACAGTCTCTCTATCCAGGGGCAAATCGACCTGTGCAGACGAGAGGTCGGCAGAGAGGTTCAGGTTTTTCAAGACAAGGGCTTCTCAGGTAAGAATACCAATCGGCCGGATTTCCAGAGGATGATGGCCGATGTGGAAAAGGGAATTGTTCAGAAAATCGTGGTCTACCGCCTGGATCGCTTCTCCCGCTCGCTGGCCGATTTCAGTCGGCTGTGGGAGGTGCTGCAAAGGCACGGGGTAGAGTTCGTCTCTGTTAATGAGCGGTTCGATACCTCCACTCCAATGGGCCGGGCCATGCTCAGTATTATCATGGTCTTTGCCCAGCTGGAGCGGGAGACTACCGCCGAGCGGGTACGGGACAACTACTATCAGCGGGTGAAGCTCGGTTCTTGGCCGGGCGGGCCTGCACCCTACGGCTTTTCCATTGGCCGCATACCAGACGCGATGGGAAAACTCTCTCCCGCTTTGATTCCAAACGAGAACATGGAGGTTGTGAAGCGCATCTTTGATGCGTATGTTTCAGCAGAGGCGTCTCTGGGCAGTGTAGCCCATATGCTCAACGCAGACGGAATTCCCGCCCCTAAACGAGCCACCTGGGATAATGTGACTCTGTCCCGCATCTTGCACAGCCCGCTTTATGTCATGGCTGACGAGGAGATTTATCTGCATTATAAGGCAAAAGGCATCCAGTTTGCAAGCAAATTTGAAGCGTTTGATGGCGTCCATGCCGGAATGATTATCGGAAAGCGGGATCGCAGCGTTGGGAAATATCAGTCCTTAAAAGATCAGCACCTTTCCATCGCCAATCACTGCGGCGTTATCTCCTCTAAAGTCTGGATTCAGTGTCAAAATAAGCTGGATGGCAACAGACAACTAGGAAGAAAAGGCAGCGGGAAACACACGTGGCTTTCAGGCCTTTTAAAATGCGGCTGTTGTGGGTATAGCGTAAAGGTCAATAAAGATGGGAACAAGTACTACTTAGTGTGCAGTGGACGATCTAATTTGGGGCTGTGTAAGCAGGCGATTCGAGTAGATCTTCGGACCCTGGAGGAATCAGTTGCCGCAGAATTGGAGCGTCTGCTTGCTGAATGTCCGGATATAGAAGCAGATACATACGAAGACCAGGCGTATACAAGCGCTCTCGCAGAAATCGACCAGAAGATCAACCGTCTGATTGATGCCCTCACAGGGAGCAGTGATATCACTATGGCCTATGTTAACCGGGCCATTCAGAAGCTGGAAGGGCAGAAGCAAGCCCTCTTAGATGAGCGGGCAAGGCGTCAATCAAAGCCGAGTATCCACTTGCAGCGGGTGCAATTTACCCCGCTGGATTTCGAAGAAAAAAAGATGGTGGCAGCCCAATTTGTGAAAGAAATAAACCTGATTGACGATAGGGCTGAGGTAATATGGAACGTATAAAGAGGGATCTGTTCTGCGTTTAAGAACAGATCCCTCTTTAAATTATTTTTCGCATATAATATAAGTATATTTATATTATATGTTGAAAAAATAGAAAATAAAGCATAAATTCTATAGGGAGGTGAGCAGTATGGCAATTGCAAGCAAATCACAAATCCTAAAGGTGCTGAAAGCCTTTAATCCCTGGTGGGCCACCGGAACGGTCCATCCCAGCTTTACAAAGACATATCGCCGGTTTGCCTACTATGAGGCGATGAAGCGCCTGGATCAAACCGACCTGCGGTGAACAGTGGTGCTTACCGGCACTCGGCGGGTAGGGAAGACCACAATCCAGTACCAGATGATCGAAACGCTTCTCAAAAGGGGGGTTAACCCACAGCGCATCGCTTTTATTTCTATGGATCATCCCATGCTGAAGCTCAGTAGCTTAAATGACATTCTGGAATGTTACCATGAAAATATCTGGCCCAATCAGGGTGCCTTTTATTTTTTTGACGAAATTCAATATGCCAGCGACTGGGATAAATGGCTCAAGACCCTTTATGATATGCAGCCGGATCCCCGAATCGTAGCCACTGGTTCGGCCAGCCCCGCTCTGATGAAAGGAAGTACGGAGAGCGGAGCAGGCCGGTGGAGCGTTATACCTGTGCCTACGCTTTCTTTTTTGAGTACTGCGCACTCATTGGTGTGGAGGTTCCCGAGTTGGGCCCGGACATTCGGCCTACCGCCTTTTCCCGCATGGCTCATACAGAGCGCACAAAGGTTATGCTGAAACTGGAGCCGCTTCAAAATCACTTTAACCGCTACCTTCAGGTGGGCGGTTTTCCGGAGTTGGCTCTGTGGCCTCCAATGATCTGATGGCCCAGCAGATCATGCGTGAGGATGTGGTGGACAAGGTACTCAAGCGGGATCTGCCTGCCCTCTACAATATCCGGAGTGCTACCGAGCTGGAGCGTAGCTTTCTCTGTCTCTGCAACGTCTCCTCGGAGATCGTCTCCTTCACTTCCATCGCTAAGGAGCTGGGCGGTGTAACCCGACCGACTGTAGAAAATTATGTAAATTATCTAGAGAGTGCAAACCTGATCTACCAGAGCTGGCCGGTGAAAATGGGAGGCCGCAAGGTTCTGAAGGCCCAGCCAAAGATCTATATCGCGGATGCCGCCGATCACCACTGCCAAGATACCGAGACCGGCGTCGGAATAGACAGTGGTGCCTAAAATGTTGGCGGTGATGACGTTCTGCGCCCGGTTCTTCTCCCCGGTCGTAAAGTTGGTGAGCTTCCAGCGATAGCACATCAGATCCCGAAGTTGGCGAATGTCCGCAGGAAGGATAAAACTGCCGGAGACCAAATCGTGTTTGAAGATGTCCGCAATCCACTTGGCATCCTTCTTGTCTGTTTTCTTCCCCCGGATGGCTTTGACGTACTTGGGGTGAGCAAGGACGATGGTGCGGGGGGCCTCCAGGATGTTGTAAATGAGAACCCAATACTTCCCAGTGGACTCCATACACACATCCTTGCGGTCGTTTTCTCCAAGCCAAGCAGCGCACCGCCGAAGATCCCCGGTGAAGGTGAAGAACCGCTTGCTCTGGTAGGTGGTAACGCCTTGCTCGTTGGTGGAGGCGATACAGGCTACCAGGAACGATTTGTGTACATCCATTCCGCAACAGATTGGATAAACGATTTTGAGCATAACACATCCCCTCAATATTAAAGACTTGAGGGAACAGACAGGGACTGGCCGCTCACTGAAAGATTGAAGAAGTCTATCTCTCCAAAGATAATTTTACAGGGTTCAATGTCCTACTCATTTGTGCTTGGAAGAGCGGCCGGCACACATAAGTATTTGGTTCAGCGGATAGATAGCTGTACCCACTCACCCCAACGTGTTCTGTAGTGTGCCTGTTTTCTCAAACACATCCTAACAGATTTCGTATAGCTGCGACAGAGGTACCTGTGTTTTGTGCCCTTTTGTGTCTTGGAGCGCAGCGGAACCGTTCCATACGAAGGTGGAACGGGTACACACTGCTGGCGGTGGACGGTTCCCATGTGCAGATTCCAAGCAACATTCACGACGAGGCAACCTACTTTAACGGCACCAAGGACGGACGCGGATACAAACTGCTGCATTTGAACGCTCTGTACGACTTGGAAAGCCAACTCTATCTGGACGCCGTCATACAAGACGGCCGGGTGGAGCACGAATCTCGGGCGCTTGTGGAACCAGTGGACCGGGCGGAACTCACAGAACCGGTCATTCTCATAGCGGACTGCGGCTATGAGGCGTATAACAACATAGCGCACATAGAGCGGAAATACCTGATTCGCGTAAAAGACAAGCAGGGCATACTTTCAGGGCTTGGGCTGCCTGATGCACAGGAATTTGACGCGGTTTTCAGTTATTCCCTGTCCAAACGCCTCACAAACCGTATCCGCCGGGAGCCTCAGAAGTACCGCTGGACCCCCAGCGAGGTTCATTTCGACTATATCAGGGACGCAAGCGATGCGTTGTATCCGATCTCCTTACGTGTGGTCAGATTTGCGGTCAAAGAGAGCATGTACGAAACCGTAATCGCCAACCTTCCTGCAGACCAGTCCCCACCTCTGCTGCTCCGTGAGCTTTACCACAAACGCTGGGGTATCGAGACATCTTTCCGGGATTTGAAATACACCCTTGCGCAGACACACTTTCATGCCAAAAAGCGCCCATTCATCAAGCAGGAGATATTTTCCAGAATGACGTTCTATAATTTTGCTTCCCTGCTTCGTCTCCACACCATTTTTACCCAGCCGGAAGGCACCCATGTCTATCACATTAACGCCGCTTTTGCCGTGTCCTCTTTTCTGATGTATGTGTTTACGAAACCGCCTCCGAGATTCTCTCCCGGAAGCGGTTTCGTTGGGGTGGCCATCTTAATGAGGTTAAGGCTTAGCCGGGGGTTTTCGGAGTAGAAAAAACGAAGGATCACCGCGTCCCTATGTGGAACGCGGTGATCCTTCGCTCATTCGCGGAGAAAAAGTAAGCGTCAAATGAATGAATAGATAGAGGGTTCTGTCAGCACGGATTTCTTTCGCTCCCGCAGGAGTTTAGCCGTACTGGGGGAGAGGGTGATGGTGCGGGCACCCGCGTCAGTCTTGGTAGCCCAAGGCGTCAGTGTCCCGCCCCTTTTCTCGTGGATGGTGCGGCGTATCTTCAGAGTCCCCGCCTTTGAAATCCGGGCCCTCCGCGTTCTTTCTTGTTTACTGTGGTGCAGAGTTTGATCTCTCCTGATGCGCTGTTTCTGGCTCACAGCCCAGTTCACGGCTTGGACCGCGTAGCCGGAGATTTTCCCGTGGTAAGAGAATCTAACAAGGTTCTCCTCCAGACTACAACAGATTTCTGGAGCGTGGCCTTTACTTCACAGCACTGGGTGGTGCCGGGGGAACTTTCCGTCAAGCCCTGGCGACACCCTTCATGTGGGGGTAAATGCATAAAACAATCAAATGGTAAAAATCGTTTTTCAAAAATACCGTTAAGATATTACACAAACTTTGCATATAGATGGTAGAGGATTATACAAGTGGACGGTAATATTTAAAGGACAGCAGTTTACACAGAAAACTGAACAAAGGAGAAAAACAGAATGAGAAAACGAATCACAAGCTTACTGCTGGTGTTTGTCCTGCTTCTGGGCATGATGCCGGCAACACTCGCGGCAAGCCCCGGGTCCTCGCGGGAGAGTGACCTCTCGTCCAAGGAACTCTTTGATGGGCTTTCTTACGGCGAAGAAATTATCCAGAATACAGATAAAGAGGATGTCAGGACTTTTGTGGTCACAGTGGACGGCAGTGACGATTCTCTGAAGATTGTCACCGGCGTTCCCAACGATGAGACGCCCCTGAAGGAAGGCCTGACGCAGACCACCTCCGGCCAGGCACTTGCCGCCCAGCGCAACGGCAAGAATGTGTTGGCGGCGGTCAACGCGGACTTTTTTAATATCAATGACGCCACGCTGATCCAGCCTGAGAGCGTAACCATTAAGGATGGGGAGCTGCTTTCACCCTACTATGAAGGAGACAACAGAAACCGCTCCTATTTCTTTGGGATCAAAAGTGACGGTGAGGCCGTCATCGGGGACAAGGAGATATTCGACACTGTAGCGGACAGTCTGGATCAGGCTGTGGGCGGCGGCCCGTGGCTGGTGAAGGATGGGCAGGTCCAGAATGTGGAGGATGCCCGCCATCCGCGCACGGCCGTGGGCATCAAAGAGGACGGCTCCATCTTGCTGGTGGTGGCCGATGGCCGCTCCAATATTTCCGCCGGATTGACTTTTGAGGAGCTTGCACAGTATATGAAGGATCTGGGTGCCGTAGAGGCGCTGAATCTGGACGGCGGCGGCTCCTCCGCGGCTGTGGTGAAAAACCCCGACACCTACGCCCTGGAGGTGAAAAATGTCCCCTCGGACGGCAAAGAGCGTCCAGTTGGCAACACGCTTCTGGTCATCGACACCGACAGCACCTCTGCCGGTGTGGATCTCACTCAGGATACCGATGGCTATTATCTGATCGAGGAGGCGGCTGATTTTAACGAGATCAATAAGCTGCCCAATGGAAACTATCGGTTGAGCCGCGACCTCGATCTGAACGGCTCGGGAATTTCCACCGTCTCCGTGTTCAGCGGCGATTTTGACGGCGATGACCACACGATCTCGGGGCTGAGCGTGGAGTCCGGCGGCAGCTATGCCCTGTTTACCACGCTCGACAGCACCGGCAGCATTCACGATCTGAAGATGGAGGACGTGGACATTACCGCCTCCGGCAGCGCTGCCGCCCTGGTAGGCAGCTGCGCGGGCAGGGTTGAAGATGTTACTGTTACCGGCAGTCTCACCGGCGCAAAACCGGTTGGCGGTATCGTGGGCTATCTGGACAACGGCGGTCAGCTCCTGCGCTCCTCCGCCGGCGTCAGCGTCAGCGGAACAGAACGGATGGGCGGACTGGTTGGAGAATGTACCGACAATTCCCTGATCGACAGCTGCTATGTGAACGCCCGGGTCCTGGGCGGGAACATGGCGGCAGGCCTGGTGGGACGTGCAGTCTCCGACGTAACCAAAAATGCCAAGATCAGGAACTGCATTGTCACCGGTTCCGTTCAGGGTGCGATGGAGCCCGGCGGCATCGGAGGACTGCTGAAGATCGGCGTCGCCAACTGCATTGTCCGCGACATGAGCATCAACGCCACTGGTACTGGCGCGGTTAGCAGCGGAAATGTGACCGGCCTGCTGGGCGCCTGGATCAACGGACAACAGCCCTATACCGGCAACGTGATCCAGTCAGGCTCCATTGTTGCCACCGCCCAGTGCACAGCACACCGCATCGGTTATCAGCCTGACAACAAATCACAGAATTACGTCAATCCCGCAGTGACCATCAACGGCATGCCGGAGACCGGCGGCAGCCATGATAACAACATCGGCGCGGACGCGACGGCGGAGCAGCTGGCCTCCAGAGACTTCTACGACGGTCTGGGCTTTGACTTCGATACGGTCTTTAACTGGGACGATGTGGCCAAGACCCCGGTGCTGAAGGGCGTGGATCAAAGTGTAAAGGCGCCTGGCGCTGACGGCACCGCGCTGGAGCGGGACAGCGAGGGCTATTATCTCATCAAGACTACAGCTGACTTGGGTGAAATCAACAAGGCCCCTTTGGAGAAGTACCGTCTGAACGGCGACCTGGATTTCACCGGCACAAAGGCTGTCAGCGTCACCACCTTCGGCGGTGAGTTTGACGGCGCGGGACACACGGTATCCAATCTGGCCGCTGCCCCTGCGAGCGGCAGCTACGCCCTGTTTTCCACACTGCTCTCCGGCGGCAGCATTCACGACCTGAAGCTTAGTGATGTGGATATCCGCACGTCCGCCGATTATACGGCGGCCCTGGTGGGCAGCTGCGCGGGTACGGTGGAGGATATCACGATCACCGGTAAGATCTATGGCGGCGGCATTACCGGCGCCGTGGCGGGCAGCCTTTCAAACGGCGGTGTAATCCGCCGCTGCGCCGCAGGCGCGATGGTGGTGGGCATCGGAAACCAGGTGGGCGGTATCGCAGGCTTTAACGACGGCATCATCGAGGCCTGCTATGCCAATGTGATGGTGCAGGGCGTCAATAATGTAGGCGGTATCGCCGGCTATTCCGATAAAAACGACGCTACCCGAGCAGTGCGCAACTGTATCGCCGAGGGCGCTGTGACTTCCACCGGCATCGAGGCCGGCGGCATCGGTGGCCTGCTGAAAATGCCGACAGCCAATAATATTGTCAAAAATATGACGGTTATTGCCGCCAATGCCACTACCGCCGCCGGAAACGGCAATGTGGCGGGCCTGCTGGGCGGCTGGATGAAGTATCAGCCGAATGCGGCCGGAAATGTAATTCTCTCCGGCACGGTGCAGACCGCCGGTGTGGGTGAGGGCTACCGCCTGTGCTACAACGCCGGCACGGGCACCTTCACAAATAACTATGTCAATCCCGCAGTAACGGTCAATGGGAAGACCGTTTCCGGCGGCACCGCCTCCGACGGTCAGGGCGGGGATATGACGGCGGAGCAGATGGCCTCCAAAGACTTCTACGCCTGTCTGGGCTTTGACTTCGATAAGGTCTTTGACTGGAACGATACGGCCAAGACCCCGGTGCTGAAAAATGTGGACCAGACGGTCACCGCGCCCGCGGCGGGTCCCGCCCCCGGAGAGGCGGATGTAAAGAACGTTGCGCTGACCATCGGCGCCGACGAGACGCAGCGCCGCCTGAGTTGGTACACCGACTCTGTAAAGACAGGCGAGGTGCAGCTCGCCCTGGCCTCCGATATGACCAACGGAGCATTCCCTGCCCAGCACACGTCCTTTGCCTCCTCCAGCAAAGCCTCCTGCCTGGCGGGCTACTACTCCAACCAGGCCGTGATCACCGGACTGACCGCCGACACCAAGTACGCCTACCGGGTGGGCAACAGTGACGGCTGGTCCGAAGTCTATACCTTTACCACCGGCAGTTCTGATCGGGGCAGCGTCAGCTTTCTCTTTGCCGGTGACCCCCAGATCGGTTCCAGCGGTAATGTGAGCAGCGATACCACCGGCTGGACGACCTCTTTGAACCAGGCGGTGAAGGAACTGGGCGGCGCCGACTTCCTGATCA